>NBMF01000035.1 GCA_002084825.1 Fusobacteriia bacterium 4572_74 | reverse complement strand
GTTCTTAAACATAGCTTCTGTTCTGTTAGTAGCTGATGTTCCAGTTGTAGTTCCTATTAACATATCGTTTCCAAATGCAGGTGTTACGACTCTTCCTATTGTAGAAGTTCCGATAGGAAAGCTATAGTGCATAGTCACAGCCGAATTGATCTCTTTTGAGTCGATTAATTCTTCCATTTTTCTATGTGCTTCTTCTTCTGTATTAGCTTCTACAACTCTTAAAGCAGTTTCTACCTTAGGTCCAATTAAAACTACATCGAAATCACCACTTAAAGTAGCTTTTTCAGCTCCTTTAACGATATTTCTAAAAAGCTTTCACCTATCATTTTTTTAATATCTAAAGACATAAAAAATCCCCCCTTAACCTAAAAATTGAGAGGCAAAGTTTTTCATAGCTTCTGCAATCATTTTATTGATTTCGTCTTTAGAAACTTTTCCTGCTTCCTCTATAACACCTGTGTTTCTCTCTACCATGATAGATACACCATCAAATAAGTTAGTCATTCTACCTAAGAATAATGATCCTTTTCCTACTACCATTATTCTGTTTAATTCACCAGTAGTTAATTCTCCCATAGCAAATCCTAAATAAGGTACTCCTGAAGGAATATGACCTTGTGTAGGAGCCCATCCAACCATTCCGTTATTTATAACGAAATCTTTCATAGCTTTCTTTTCAATATGTCCTTTTTTAACTCCACAAGCTCCTATCATCTTGTAGTTTCCTTCTGGTACATCTCCTGCTCCTGCTGGTTTTGTAATGTCTGGGTTTTGCATCTCTACTGAGTATTTATCTACATCTGTAATTTTTAATCCAGCTCTTTCTAATGGCTCGATTACTAATGATGAGATAACTGCTTGAGGTGAAGATCCTGTTCCTACAGTATGTCTACCTACGAAATCAGTATTGATTACTGGGCTAACTCCGTCATTTTCAGAGATTAATATAGCGAATGCTCCTAATGTATCCTCTAAGATAGGGAAACCTTTTTTAACATGATCTTTACCGTTCATTCCTAATTTTGCTGTAGCTCCACCTGCAACGATTACAACGTTCTTGTATGTTCCAGCTTTTATTAATGATGCTGCACTGATAAGTGAATGAGTAGGTGCTGCACAGAATCCTCTAAGATCTGAACCAGTTGCATTTACTGCTCCTGCTGCTTCGGCGATTGCTTTAGCAAAGTTTCCTCCACCTCTTTGATTCATATCTCCGCAAGCTTCTTCTGAACATTCGATTACATAGTCGATAGTTGTAGGATCTATATTGTTTCTTGCAATTAAGTGTTTAAATGCTAAGATTCCAGAGGCTTTTACAACTAAGTTTTCAAATATTACATGTGAACTTAAGTTAGAGTCTACATCATGGGCTCTTTTTACACATCCAACTAATTTATCTTCGTGGTATAGCCCTTCTGCTCCCTCTTCTTTTACTAAAACTTCAATCACAGAAAATTCATAACCTTTCTTTAATTTGGCTTCGTCAGATTCTGTATAAAACTCATGGTTTCTATATGCTTCTACTGCATCAGCTAAGAATGTTTCTTCGAATAATACTAAGTCAAAAACATCGGCTAATTTAACCATTATGATGAATTCTTTTTGCGCTAAGATCTCTCCAAATTTACCTTTGTTTGAAGCACCTTCTATATTTTTACCAACAAAGGGCATCCCTACTTCTTTTAACTCAGCAGGAGTCATGTTTCCAATATATGTTTGGTTAGGTCCATAGTTTACTACTTCTTCATAAGTTCTAAAGCTGTTTCTGATATTTTTTAAGTATTCAGAATCTGGGTTAGTATGTTTTTCCACTGTTTGTGTAGTTCCATTGTGTAAGATCATGTCTGGAGTATGCACTAAACAATATGCTGCTCCTTTTAAAACTGCAAAATTCATCTTTATTCCTCCGATTATATTATTATATTTTCATTTTTAAACTATTAAAAATAAGGGAAAGAGACAATAACTCTTCCCCTTATTTTAGGTTTAATTATTCAAAGACTGTTTGATCAGTAACTTCAGTAGTTAAAGCATTTAATGCTTTAATTACGATACTTTTTCTTAGTTTCATTTCATCCTCTACACATAAAGAAGGATTTCCAAATGGATGTGGGATTGCTATTGCAGGAACTATTCTATTTGCTCCTACCGTTAATGAAATAGGAACTACAGTACAAATATGTACTACAGGAATTCCTGTTTTTTCTATTTCTTTTACCATCGTTGCACCGCAACGAGTACAAGTTCCTCATGTAGAAGTTAAAATTACACCATCTACTTCTGCCGCAACTAATTCTTTTGCAAATTCAGCTGCGAATGCTTTAGAATTTTTTACTGAAGTTCCGTTTCCTGTTGTAGAATAGTAGTAAGGGTGTATAGATCCAATCATACCTTCTGCTTGTAATTGCTTTAAAGCATCTGTAGGGACCACTACGTTTGGATTGGCATTAGCATATGTAGGATCGTATCCTCCATGAGCAGTTTCACCCATGTTTTCTAACTCATACTTACCATATTTTGAAGCTGATGAAGATTCAATTCTATCAGGATTTCCTGAAGGAACCATTCCACCAGAAGTTACTAATGCTATTTTAGCTTTAGATAGATCTATTATTGCCTTTCCAGGTTCTACATGATCAAATACTGGCATTGGATACTCAGTTACAAATTCATTTCCTTTTAACTTACTTACTAACATATCTACTGCTCTTTCAGCACCTATTTTTTCAGCAAAATAATTTTTTCTTATTCCTCTTTCTAAGTAATTTTCTTCTGTTGGTGACCCAATAGTTTCATTTTTAGCTAATTTTAAAGCAAGTTTTGCCAATGGTTTGATAGCTTTTCTCATTCCTGCTGCTGAATTAGTTGTAGAAATTATATGAATATCTTTTTTAAACATGTCTGCACCTGGATTTTCTATATACATAGCAGAAACTACAGGAATTCCTAATTCTTCTTGTACAGCTTTTGCTATAGTTCCGCAAGCTACTCCATATCTTCCTGCATTAAATGCAGGTCCTGCGATAAATAGATCAGGCTTTGCAGCCTTTACCATTTCTAATATTACTTTTGTAGCTTCTTCTACATTCTCATTTAAATAAGAATCACCACAAATTACTGTTCCTACGATTTCTACTTCTTCATCAAATTGTTGATCAAGTGCTAAACCAGGTCCTACGATTTCATTTCTGAATTCAGGTTTGATATCAGCTTTTTCTTCTCCACCAATTCCGGCGAAGAATTGATTTATATAGTGAACTACTTTTATTTTATTCATTCAAATCCCCCGTAATTAAGACTATCTTGCATCGATATTGTATTACCAGGAATTATTGAATTCCTAGTTTATATTATAAATTTTTATAATGTATCTTATTAAATTTGTTACTTTTGTTTCTATTATATAGGCTCACCTGAGCCATATGTTCAATGGATTTTTTTGAGAATTATTTTAATTAAAGATTTGTTGTGTGCCTCGCATAAGACACGGTTTCTGAATATGATCTCTTAGTTTTTTAGTTATTTTGTTGCTGGTTTAGTTATTACAAGTTTTTCGAGAAATTAAAGGTATTTACAACCTTCTCCTCTGATTTCGGTCATTTCTTCTACGATCTCTTCTACTTCTAATACCATTTCTCTGCTGCTCCTAATATAACTACTAAGTTTTCTGGTCCATATTCAGTTGCGAAATCTTTAATTCTTTTTTGATTCTCTAAATCCATTGCTCCTGCTGCCGTTCAGACAAAGCATTCTGTAGAAGCATATATTACCTCTACATTAGCCATTGTCTCGGCACATTCCTTTATAGCTTCTCCAGGTACACCGTCTCTATCACCGACGATGATTAATTTTTTATTTTCATAATTAAACATGTGTTCCCTCCTAAAATTTTGATTTATTTAATTTTTTTACACTATATGTGTCAAAATTTTTTATATAAAATTAGTACATTTTAGCTGTTAATTTGTTGAATCCTAATTCATTTGTTGCACCAGTAATTATTTGTAATTCTGCCATGATGCTTCCATCAGGTCTTAATGAACCGTCAAATCCACCAGCTACTGTATCTGTATAGTTTAACATTCCGATGATTTTTTTCATTGGAGGTAAGATTATTACTTCATTTGCATTCCCACCAGTTACTACTGCATTAGCTGCTACGTCTGCATCTGCCAATGATTGAGATGATCCATCTCTACCAGCATATTCATCAGTAACGATAACTGTTTTGATACCTTGAGCTTCTACTTTTTTACAGTTCATAATTAAGTCAGTATCAGGGTTTCCGAATCCTTCTTGAGAGATTACTACACCATCTAATCCTAAGTATTTAGTAAATTTAGCTGTCCAGTCAGAAGATCTTTCTTTATCTGCTAAGTATACGTTTTCATTAGTTATGATGATTCCCATGAAGTTGATTTCTTTTCCATGTTGCTTGTATAAGTTTTTGATGATTGGGTTGTTTAAGTGATGGTAACTTGTATTTTTGTCACAAGCTGATCTACACCATATACATAAGTATCGTGTAAAAGACCTTGAGTTTGTAACATGTATACGTAAGCTACTTTTGGTAACTCAGGATACTCGTTAGCTTGCTCTAATAACGGTTTAGTTTCAAATACTTCAATATTATCAGGAGTAATAGTTTCTCCTAATTTACCTAAATGTGTAGCAATTTTTAACCCAGCCATTCTAGTTGCTGCTTTGAAAAAGGAGTATATTCTGCTCCAACACCACTCATATCAATAATTCCTTCTTGGAATCCAACAATTTTACCACAAGTTATTACAGCAGAACCTTTTAATACATGAGTTCTACCTTCTCCAACAGTTTTTACTTTTGAGATAATTCCAGGGAAAATACCAGCTTCTCCTCCAACTTTTACTCTAGGTTCGATTACATCTTTAACAGGTGTAATTCTAATTTCTTCTCCAGGCTTTGCTAATTCAAGTTTAACATCAATGATTCTGTCATCCTCTAAAACAATTGCCTTAATTTCTTCCGCATTTACATGTAAAACATATTTTCAGCAAGCATATTTTCAATATTTTTAGCTGTTGCGTCGTCTTTTGTTAGCTCTGCTACCTTTGCTCCATCTTTATATAAAGTTATTGTAGGTAATCCTAGTACTTTTTGCTTTATAGCCATTCTTCTTGCTTTACTTGTGTTTAATTTTACAAATTTAGCTTTATCAGTATTTTTTTCAGCGATTACTGCTAATTCAGGTAATAATGCTTGGCACGGTACACACCCGTCACTATAATAATCTACCAATACATATCCTTCTGCATTTAGTACTTCTTCTTCGAATGTTCCTTTATCTACGATTAACATAAATTTATCCTCCTTAAAATTTTTCTTCCATATATTTTTCAGCTAACGTTGCTGCGATTGCTCCATCAGCAGTTGCTGTTACTACTTGTCTAAGTGCTTTAGGTCTAATATCTCCTGCTGCAAATACTCCCTCTACATTTGTTCTCATTTCGTCATCTGTTTTGATATATCCCCAGTCATCCATTTCGATATGACCTTTGAATGTATCTGAATGTGGTACATAACCAACAAATGCAAATAATCCAAATGTTCCATCTTCTTCATCTGCATGGTATTCTGTTAATTCTCCAGTTTTTACATTTTTGAATACAGCTGTTTCCAATATACCGTCACCTTTTAATTCTTCAACTGTTGAATTCCACATAAATGCTAATTTGTCGTTCTTAAATGCTTTCTCTTGAATAGATTTAGCTGCTCTTAATTCATCTCTTCTATGTACAACAGTTACTTTTCTAGCAAATTTAGTTAAATACATTGCTTCTTCAACAGCTGTATCTCCTCCACCAATTACGAATACTTCGAAATCTTCAAAGAAGTCTGCATCACATGTAGCACAATATGAAACTCCTTTACCAGTTAATTCGATTTCTCCTGGGCAACCCATTTTTCTGGGTGTAGCTCCAGTTGCTATGATAACTGATTTAGCTTTATATTCTTCTTTATCACCTTTAACTATTTTGATGTCACCTGTAAAATCTACATCTATTACATCGTCAGATTTTATTTCTGCACCAAATTCTGTTACTTGTTCTACCATTCTAGCTATTAAAGATGGTCCTGTAGCTTCTCTTACAGATCCAGGATAGTTTGCTACTTCATGAGTTATAACAATCTGTCCACCTGTTTTACTTTTTTCTAACACCAATGTAGATAATTTTGATCTTCCTGCATATAGAGCTGCTGATAATCCTGCTGGCCCTGCACCTATTATAATCCTGCTGGCCCTGCACCTATTACTATAAGGTCATATATTTTTGACATTGTAGCCTCCTAATATTTATATTTAATTAATTATTTTGATTTATACTTTCAATACCACTAGTTATGATGTCGCAATCGATTAATTTGAAGTCTCCTAAAACTTTATCTGTCCAATTTACTTTTTTTAAAATAAATTTTCTGGTAGTGATTATAGCATCTTCGATGAGTTTTAAAGAATCAAAGTTTAATTTAGTAGCTTCCTCGGTTATTATTATCGATTTAAATGGTGTCTCCCCAGGTTTTACACTTCCTGTCAATGGATGAGTTAAAATCTCGTAGCCACTATGAACTTTTGATCTTGTAAATTCTAAAATTTCTAAAAAAGTAGCATCGTCAAGGTGATCCACAGGATATAGATCCTTATATTTTAAGTTAACTAAAGGATTATTCGTTATTATTCTAAATTTCATTTGACCTCCCAAACAAGAGAAAGTGTTCTCTTTTTCACATTTTTTCAAAAAAATAAAAAGTATTCGTAAATATCAATACTTTTTATTTTTTGATTATTTTTAATTATATAACATTTGATTTGATGGAAGTATGAGGGAATCGAACCCACCTACAATAACTTAATATTGTAACTCAATTTTAATATCAGTAAGTACACCAGCGTCTTGTCTATTTCCAATTTAGTTATACTCTTTTTATAAAAAAAAGTCAACCACTAAAGTTAATTTTTTTACTTTTTGTTTTGTATGTAAACATATATTATGTTATTCTAATTTTTTAATCCCCTTATTTAATAAGAGATTTGAGCTATCTAATAACTGAAGTGTTGTAAGAAATTATTTTTTTTTATTTTTCGAGAATTTTTTTAAAAATGAGTTTTGAAACGAAACGAAACGAAACGATCACTTTAGATACACCGTTTCAAAAAAAGATTAGAATTTAATTGACAAACGTCTATTAAAAGGTTATAAATTATAAGATTCACAATTATTTAAATAATCAAATGGCTTAAAACCAAGGTTTAATAAGAATTATTTTATTTATATGTGAATTATTCGTATTATAGTGATTTTTTTCACAAATATTGTTTAATGTTTTAAGGGGGAATTTATACAATGGAAATATTAAAAGGAATGGCACTACTATTATTGGCACTATCATGTTTTTCAGTGTTCAGTCTTAAAGCACCAAATGGTCAAAAAGCCATGAGTGGTTTAGCGAATGCTGCAGTTGCTACTTTTTTAGTCGAAGCTTTACACAAATTTATTTCAGGAAATATGCTTGGTATTGCTTTTTTAGGTAATGTAGGTAGCATCGTAGGTGGTCTAGGAGGCGTAGCATCAGGAAGTTTGGTTATGTTAGCTCTTGGTATTAATCCTGTGTTTGCTCTTGCTACTGGTCTCGCACTTTCTGGAATGGGAATCTTAGAAGGATTTATCGTAGGATATGCCCTTTCGTTCTTAGTTCCACTTATAGAAAAACACTTACCTGAAGGAGTAGACGTTATTGTAGGTGTACTTGTTTTAGCTCCTCTAGGAAGATTTATCGCAGAAGCAGTTTCACCTATTGTTACTATTACTCTTAATCAATTAGGAGTAATGATATTAAACGCTTCCAATCAATCTCCAATACTTATGGGACTTCTTTTAGGAGGGCTTATCAAGGTCATTTGTACAGCTCCTCTTAGTTCCATGGCTCTTACAGCTATATTAGGTTTAACGGGACTACCTATGGGAATAGAGTGTGTCGCTTGTTTCGGTGGTTGTTTTGCAAACGGTATAACATTCTACAGACTTAAATTAGGGAGTAAAAGTAAAACTATCTCAATGATGTTAGAACCTCTCACACAAGCGGATATAGTTACAGCTAATCCAGTTCCTATATTCAGTTCGAGTTTTGTTGGTGGAGCCCTTGCAGGTTTATCTGCTGCATATTTTAATATTATTGCTGATGCTCCTGGAACTGCATCTCCTATTCCTGGGTTACTCACTCCATTTGCATTTAATCCAGTTAGAACTGTTGCGTTAGCTATGTTCTTTGCGATGATCGGTGGTATAGCTGGTGGATTTATAATGTCGACACTCTTCCTTGCAATTAAAGCCAAAAAAGAATCGAAAAGTATGATACAGACATAGTTAATCATAATCTATTGAACTTTTACATTAGAGATAATGTTTAAGTTTGATAGATTATTTTTTTGATAGACCATTATATTAGTAGTTTTTATTATTTAGTTTTTATAAATTTATAAAATTAGTTTGAAACTATGAAATCCTTCTAGAGTCAACTGAGGAATCATGATCTTTATAAATATTATAAAAATTAATTTTTGTTTGAAAATTTAAATATCAAAAGAGGTCATACAATAGTATGACCTCTGAATTAAGAATAGATTAAAATTAAAAAATGAAAGACTCATCTTTTTAAAATATTTCCACTGTCCTTTTACCTGAGAGATTCGCCTAAATATAAATTAGGTTTGCTCCTTCGGTGACTTATTTAAAAGTCTCTCCAGAGGTTCGTCCAGTAGGTGTACTTATTCACTCATGAGTGAATACCTGAAAGTTTTACTTCTTCGGTGCTCTAATTTTTTAGAGGCTCTCCACATACCTTCGTCCGATTTTGTATTTAATTGTTTTATCTAATATTAATTTAATATATTTGTTACGTTTTGTCAACATTTTATTTTTTTTTTGTATAAGTCGAGTTATTTAACCTTTTTCTTAAAATCCCAAACTATCTAGAATTTTTTCTCCTAATTTTCTATTTTTACCCTTATATGGATAACAATGAATATGGATAGCAGGATTAAAATTGATTTCAATTATACCATGATTACTGTCATTTGGAAGTTCTTTGATGTCTTTTATCATCATATCTACACCGCAGATAGTAGCATCAGCAGCTTTAGCGGAATCTACGGCTATCTGCTTATATTCGTCTAGGATATCATCGGTGAAATCTATACTGTCTCCTCCGGTACTGATATTTGAATTCTCCCTCAAGTATATAGTTTCATCTTTTTTTGGTATATAATCAAAGTATAAATTTTGACTGGCTAAAAATGTTTCCTCGGCTTCTCCTAAAACAATTTTCTGCAGAGGTTTTTTATAACCTGTTCCCCGTAAAACATCCTTATTTTTTTCTTCTACCAATGTTCTTATGGTGTGTTTTCCATCTCCTAAAACATTTGCTGGAACTCTGTGTAGGATTCCTACAACTTTATCCTTTAACACAAAAATTCTATATTCCTTACCCTCAATAAATTCTTCTATTAGAATGGAATCATCCTCACCAAAGGCAAAATTTAGGGCATTTTGATAATCTTTTAGAGTGAATTTTTGGGGTAGGATCGTTATTCCTAATCCAAAATTAGTAGAATTAGGTTTGACTACTGTTTTAAATCCTTGATATTTATAAAAATCATCTACAGCATCCTCGGAATTGGTGTAATATCCTCCTTTAGGAACTTTTATCTTATTTTTTTCTAATATTTTTTTAGTCACTAATTTATTTTCCATGATCAGTACTGTGCTATATGAATCCAAAGAAGTTTTTGTAGCCTGGACTATATATTCTGTCTTTCCATTTTTAGTTAATGAAATAAAATTTTCTTTTCGATCCAAAATCTCAAATTTGATCCCCCTTTTAATGGCATCTTTTAATAAAATTTGAGTTGAAAGTTCCAAATCTTTATATCCTTTTAGGGAGAAGTTATCGATTTGACTTTCCTTATAGTATTTTTTAGCTAAATTTAGATTGAAATTTATAAATCCTTCCTCTCTGATTCCACTTTCAATTTTGCTGGAGATCAGCAAATTTGTGTTGTGGAATGATTCTATAGCTTCTCTGAGAGTATTTGTATAATTTAAATTAGAAATCTTTAATTCCTCTGCAACTTTATCCATCTTTGAAATTATATCCAATCCTAAATCTTTTAAAAACTTAAATTCTCCTTTATTAAATAACTCTAAATCTCTTTTTCTACCATAGTGAGCTACAAGGTCGTGATTTTTATTTCCTTCCCATGTCTCTTGCTTTGTTAATTTGTCTTGATCTGTAAAGAGGCAGAATAATAAAAATAGGTGTACAAAGTATAACTGGTCTATGGAAATTCCTGTTTTTATCATGGGATTTAGATCTAATAATCTCACTTCTAAATATTCAATCCCATCTTCTTCGATAGATTTCAGTAAGTTCGTATTATCTTTAGCTTTTAATCTGATAGGGCTGTAGTATTCCTTCTCGCTGATTAATTTTTTCTGCGAGATCAATTTTTTGATATCTTCTACATATTCTTTTCTAGAATTATATGAGATATCGAATACTTCCTTATTCCTATACCCACACATTCCATTTCTAAAGGAATTTCCTAAGGGATAGGAGAATGAATCAGGTGCTACCTTATCGAGTAAACCTACACATTTTTTACTATATGTACCATGGATACTTGGGTTAGCTCCAAATAAATATATAAGTAGCCACCTATATTTAAAGAAATTTCTGGATATTTTTAAATAGATTTTATCTTTGAATAACTTGAAATCAGAACTTTTAGATTCCTTGTATAACAGGTTTAAAAATTCATCTTTAAAGGAAAAATTATAATGGATTCCCGATAAAAGCTGTTTTTGTTTACCATATTTTAGTGAAAGATAGTCTCTATATTTTTGAGCTCGATTTCCCTCAGAGGTTTCTTCAAATGTAGAAACGGGAATATTTTCCTCGTTTGGTAGTGATGGAGGAGTACTCTGAGGCCAAAGATATTCGTCTTTTAACTCCAAACTCACAATATCGTGTAAACTCTCTAAAAAATTATAAGTTTCCTCGATAGTATCCAAAGAGGGAGTAATTATCTCCACTTGGCTCTCGGAAAAATCAGTGGTAATATATGGATTTTTTAATTTATCTCCGAAAATATCAGGGTGTTTTGTCATGGCAAGGTGACCACTAGAATCTACTCTGACATTTTCTTTTTCTATCCCAAAATTACACTTAGTTAAAAATCTATTTAATTTTTTATCATTTATAATGTTCATTAATTTTTGCATATATATCCCCCTGACGGCTTTTAGCCCAATGAATAATTGAAAATATTTTTTTAATTGATAATTAAAGTTTTATCTTTTTTAAATTTTTTTAAATGAATCATAAACCAAATTGGAAGAACTATCCCTTTGAGTATACTACTGATTGTAATACTCCACCAAATACCATTTAATTCTAATGCAGTGGCAGATAGTAGGAGAGCCATGGGTATACGAGCTCCTGTGAGGATTATACTTACAATAGATGGAGGTAATGTTTTTCCAATACCCTGGAAACCTCCTACAGTGGTCATCTCAACTACCATAAATAATTGAGATACTCCTAATATACGTAGATAACTAGATCCTAATTTGATTATATAATCATCCTGTAAAAATATTCTGAATATGGGTTCAGGAAAAACTATTAGGATAAAACTCACAAAGACTCCTAAAACAGAGATTATTCCAATGGCATTAAAATATCCTTCTTTAATTCTTTCATATTTTTTAGCTCCATAGTTTTGTCCTACAAAAGCAGCTAGTGCTCCTTGGAATCCACCTGCTGTAATCCATGAAATAGATTCTATTTGTACCCCTATTCTTTGGACAGCTATGGCATCCGCTCCCCAATTGGCTATAATTCTAGCAATAAAAACAGAGAATGTTGTAAAAAGAATTCTTTGAGCAGCTATGGGAGTTCCCATTTTAATAATATCTCTAGTTTTTTCCATATCATAGATAAATCCATGGGTGAATATTTGGTGATTTTTTTTTAAATAGATAAACAAGATAGTAGAAACTATTGTTTGAGCAAGGACTGTGGCTATAGCAGCTCCTACAACTCCTAATCTTGGAAATCCAAATAGTCCAAAAATTAATATGGGATCTAAGATTATATTTAAGATGAGTCCGATACTGGTTATTAAAAATGGTGTTTTACTGTCTCCATGTCCATTGAATATTCTAGTGAAAACCAATGATAGAGCTGAAAAAAATATCCCAAAAGCTGTGATGGTCATATAATCTATTGCCATCTTTTCAATTGCTGGATTATTTAATTTGAAAAACCCTATAAGTTGGTATCTGGAAATTAGAATTACAACTATAAAGATAGTAATAAGACCTATAGTGTTGATGATAGAAGTTTCGGCGTAGGAGTTTGCTTTTTCATAATTTCTTTCTCCTACAGACTGGGAAGTTCTGATTCCTGTACCTATAAAAATAAGGGCTGTTATTGCAAATCCAAATTTCAGGAAAAACCCAGCTGTACCAACAGCAGCAACTGCTCCATTTCCCAATCGTCCAATCCAAATCATATCTATCATATTGTATGCCATCTGGATGAATGACATTCCCATGATAGGCAGAGAAAGGAGGGTCAGTTTGTAGAGAATATTCCCTTCGGTTAAATCATATTTTTTTTTCATAAATTTTCTCCTTTATTCTACTTTTTATATCTTCATTTATCTCTCTCTCTCTCTTACAGTTTCCTCTGATCCGAGAGGTTATATCCAAAATCAAATTTTAATTATACTTGATTTTGGTAATCGTAAAAAACCGGCAACAAGAAATAAGTTAAGATAGGAGAGCGAGGGTTATTACAATAGTTTTTTGATATAGTTAGTAGCTATATCTTCACAGCTTTTTAAAAGATCGATGGCTTTGTCATCTGATATACGATAGTGGGAATAGTTTCCCTCCTTTCTTTTGATGATTAAACCTGCATTACTGAGAATTTTTAGATGTTGTGAGAGGTTTGCCTGTGTAAATTCAGTGGTGTTTACTAATTTACATACACAGAGTTCCCCATCTACCAATCTTTTTAAGATCTGTAATCTTAACGGATGACCTAAAGCTTTGAATATTTGAGCTTGAAAATTAATGTTATTCATAAAATTCCTCCTTTTAGTACTTAACTAAATAATTATTTAGTTATATACTAAATGATTTTAAATATAAAAGCAAGAAATATTTGACAGCTAAAAAATTAAATTGTATAATGTGAAAAAATAATTATATAAGCATTTAGTTAAATAGTTAAATGATTATGTGTTGAATAGTTAATAAAATCATCTGAGAGAAAAGACATATTTTATAATGATGAAACCAAGAACTTATTGGAGTAAACTATGTATGCAGGAAATATTGCAGGAATAATAAATAAATTTAATACAAAATAAAAGAGGTGTGAAATGGTAGGTTATATTTTAAATTTTGGGTGGTTAGGAGACCTGATTACAAAATTATTAGTAATATTTGGGATGAATATGGAAACACGGTTTGGAGAATCAGTTCATTTTTTTTTCTATGATGTTGTAAAAATATTGATTTTACTATCATTAATGATTTTTTTTATATCTTATATAAGAAGTTATTTTTCAGTAGAAAAAACCAAGAAAATTTTAGAAAAGATGGGTGGATTTAAATCTCATATTATGGCAAGCTTATTAGGAACGGTAACACCATTTTGTTCATGTTCAAGTGTTCCACTATTTATAGGATTTGTAGAAGGAGGAATTCCTTTAGGAGTGACCTTTTCATTCCTTATAACTTCACCCATAGTAAATGAGGCAGCATTTATCATCTTATTGGGAGCTTTTGGAGCAAAGGTAGCAATTTTATATGCACTAGCTGGAGTAACAGTGGGGGTTATGGGAGGATATTTTATCCATATTTTGAAATTAGAAAGATATGTAGAAGAATATGTGTATAAAGTAAAGATGGGACATACAGCCATTATAGAAATAACAAGAAAAGATAGGATAGAATTTGCAAAAGAAAATGTAAAAGAAACGGTGTCAAAAATATGGCTTTATCTACTCATAGGGATAGGAGTAGGAGCATTGATTCACGGATGGGCACCAGAAGATCTATTAATAAAATATGCAGGGCCAGAAAATCCATTTGGGGTATTTGTAGCAACAATTATAGCAATACCTTTATATTCAAATGCAATGGGAACTATACCTATTGCAGAAGCTCTGATCAATAAAGGAGTAGGAATAGGAACTGCACTAGCATTTATGATGGCAACAACAGCACTATCATTTCCAGAAATGGTATTATTAAAAAAAGTTGTAAAAGTAAAATTAATAATGATTTTCATAACAATAGTAGGAATAGGAATATTGATAGTTGGATATCTATTTAATTATTTTTTATAAAAAATACAGGAGGGATAAATCATGAAAATTGAAATTTTAGGAACAGGATGTAAAAAATGTAAGGAGTTATATAAAAGGACATTAGAGGCTGTGAAGGTCGAAGGTATAGAAGCAGAAGTAATTAAAGAAGAAGACATCGTGAAAATTATGGAAGCAGGATTGATGAGCACTCCGGGATTAAGAATAGATGGAAAAGTGGTGTCATACGGAAAAGTTCCAAAAATAGAAGAAATTAGAGGATATTTAAAATAAAGAAAAAGAAGCTAAAAAAAGAAATCTTAAAATATTGACAGGAATATATGATTATAAAATTGATGCTAAATTGCAAGTTGATGGATATGAGACTGGATATTTAAAATTTATAGCAGATCGAAAAAATTTAAAAATTTTAGGGATAAGTATAGCAATAAATGATGCCAATGCAATTGCTGGAGAGGCTACACTAATTATATCAAAAGAAATAACATTGAAAGATTTAGTTTCGACTATTCATCCCCACCCTACATATTCCGAAGCATTTACAATATTAGCTAAGCAAATGATGGGTGAAGTAATGAAAGAAAAATTAGGAAAACCACTGGTTAAAACTCTTTTAAAAATAGAAAGAGCATTATAATAAAGTCTATTCTTATACTAAGAAATGATTGGAATTAGTTATAAAATATTATTTAAATATTTATATAATATATAGAAAAATAGGAGGAATCAAAATGGTAGATAAAAGATTATTGGAAGTAGGTATAGAGTTTCACGGACATAGATGTCCGGCAATGCCACTTGGATTAAGATGTGGATTAGCTGCAATGAGAGTTTTAGGAGTTGAAAGATCAAAGGACAAGGAGTTATATGTGATCGCTGAAACTGGTAAAGATCACGCTGCTGGATGTTTTTTAGATGGAATTATGACAGCAACAGGATGTACTTATGGAAAATCAAATATTGAAAAAAAATATTACAATAAAATGGCTTTTACTTTAATAGATACAACAACTAATAGAAAAGTGAGAGTTAGATTAAAAGATGAATTCTTTAGAAAAATTTTAAATTCACCGTTTGTAGAGTTAAGAAAAGAAGGGGTTTTACCTCAAGATATTAGTGAGGAAGTTTCTACTCCATTAATTGAAAATGTGTTAAATATGCCAGAAGAAAATTTTTTAGAAATAGGTGAAATTTATGAAGTTGTAGTTCCTAAATCTAAGGGATGTTTCGAATCAGTTTTATGTGCTAGTTGTGGAGAAAGGGTATTTACAAATGCTACTGTAAAAACAGATAAAGGAGAAATTTGTAAAGGTTGTCATGAAAAATTAAGAAAATAATAATAATTGGAGATGAAAGTTATGGATAGCACAATGCTGATTTTATCAGCTATTTTCTTTAGTATATCTACTTTTTTTTCAATGATAGGAATGGGGGGCGGCATTCTATACGTCCCTGTCTTATTGTTTTCAGGATATACAATGAAAACGGCACCAGGAATAAGTTTAATATTAATTTTAGCAACATCTTTAGCGGCATTATTTCATTTTTCTAAGAATAATTTAGTGGATTGGAAATTAGCTTTAGTTATGGATCCTCCCACTGATATTATGGCATTTGTAGGTGGGTATTTTAGTGCTTTTATTCCAGAAGAATATGCAAAGGTTGTTCTTATTATTATTTTAATAATTGCAGGAATTTTAATGGTAAAGCAAAAGAAAGAAGGCGGCTTAAAATTAAATAAAGATAAATGGTATTATTGGCACAGAACTTTTAATGGAAATAGCTATGCAGTAAATGTACCCTTAGTAATAGCAGCAACTTCTATAATAGGAGTTATTTCGGGAATATTAGGAATAACCGGAGGAGTTATAAAACTACCTATAATGGTTCTTTTATGTGGAGTTCCTATGGGAATAGCTGTTGCAACCTCTACAGTAATGGTTGCGCTAACAGCATTATTTGGTTTAGTAGGTCATGCTCTTCATGGAACAGTTGACTTTAAAGTTGGTTTAATATTAGCTATTGCATCAGTTTTAGGAGGAACAATTGGAAGTAAAATTTCTATTAATTTAGATAAAAATAAATTAAAAAAAGGGTTTGGAATAGTATTGATCTTTGTAGCCTTTAAATTCTTATATACGTTGATTACATAAACTTATTTGTAGATAAAAATTCACCATGCCTTTTTTTTCAATAAAAAAATTAAAATTAAAATATGATATAATGAATAATAAAAATATCTAAGGAGGGCACAGTAAGATGAAAATAGCATTTGTATGTAATGGAAATTCTTTTAAATCTATCATAGGTGAAAGGTTCGGGAATGAATTTAATGATGGAACTTTTAAAATTTTTTCAGCAGGGACAAAACCGGCGGAAAAATTAAATGAAGCAGGGAAAAAAATAATGGAATCTAAAGGTTATTCTATGGAGGGTTATTTTCCTAAAAATATAGATACTTTACCTCGTAAATTAGATGTTTTAGTAAAGATGGGATGTGATATTGACTGTCCGATCTATATGGCAGATAAAGTGGTAAATTTTGGATTAGAGGATGTAGAGGATAAGGAGAAATGTGTTGAGTTAATAGAAATAAAAGTAAAAGAATTATTGGAGACTTTAAAAAGAGGAAGAAAAGTAGAGCCGGCAGCAGACTGTTGAGGAGATGTAGAAAATAATTCTAGGATAGAATTAAAAGAAGAAAAAAAAATAAAAACTCCCAAAGAGAAAAAGATGTATGAATATATCTGTTATTGTGACAAGGTAACCAAGGGAGATATAATCAGTGCTGTGTTTGGTGGGGCTAAAACTTTAAAGGAAGTCACAGCAGTCATAGGAGCGATGACACATTCAAATTGTAAGGAGAATAATCCAAAAGGTGTTTGTTGTGAGAATGATATAATGGAATTAATAAAAGAATATAGTTAAATTTAGAAGGTTTGCCAAAATTGGTTAAACCTTTTTCTATAATAAAGAAAAAATTAAAAAATAAGATTTTATAGTAAAAGAATGAGGTTTATTTAGGAGGAAAAGAATGAAAAGATTATTGTTTGGATTAATATTGATGGGAAGTTTATTATTAGTAGGATGCACAACAATTTCAATAAAAGAACCTGTAGATTCAATGAATAAAACTGCAAATATGATGGATTTACAAGGAACAAAAATTCAGGAGGTAGATGCAAGTGATGTGGATGAATTTTTAAAGAGGGAAGATATTGGAATAATCGATGCTAGACCAAAGAAAGAATTTGAAAGAGGAACTTTAGATGATAGAGCTATTCTTATAGAAATAAAAAGAGGTTATTTAGAAAAATTTAAAAGTGAGGTAAATAAATTAAATAAAGATAAAGCCTGGTTTATTTACTGTAAATCAGGGATGAGAAGTAATAAAGGTGCAGAGATCATGATAGAGAATGGATTTAAAGATGTCTATGAGTTAAAAGGTGGCCTTAGGAAATATAGGAGTCAAAAATAAAATTTAAATAAAAATTTAAGATAGGAATTGTATTCTAGATTTATGTTTTTTTCTAGGATAAAAGTTGTGGAAAGGTAAATAAAGGGGTGTTAAAAATAACTGATATATAGTATAATGCTCTGTGAAATATAAAAAATTTAAGGAGTGATTATTCAATGAATATCATGTTATTTGGAGCACCTGGTGCCGGTAAAGGTACGCAAGCAAAATTTCTAATAGAGAAATATGATATACCTCAAATTTCAACAGGAGATATTTTGAGAGCAGCTATAAAAGCTGGAACAGTGATGGGATTAGAAGCAAAAAAATTTATGGATGAGGGGAAATTAGTACCCGATTCAACTATCATCGGAATAATAAAAGATAGACTAACTGAAAAAGATTGTACAGATGGATTTATCTTAGATGGATTCCCTAGAACAATCCCTCAAGCAGAGGCATTAGAAAAATTGATGAAGGGTATGAAAATATCATTGGATAGAGTAATATCTCTAAATGTACCTGATGATCTGATTGTAGACAGAATTACTGGAAGAAGAGTATGCCCTAAGTGTGGAGCATCTTTTCATGTAGAATTTAACTCACCAAAAGTTACAGATATCTGTGACTACTGTGGAGGCACATTGATCATAAGAAAAGATGATACAGCTGAGACAGTTGTGAATAGGCTTGCTTCATACCACGCTCAAACTGCACCATTATTTGATTTTTATAGTGATAGAGGAATAATGGTAGAAGTAGATGGAACAAAAAATGTTCTAGAAGTAAAGGAAGATATATTTAAAATATTAGGGTAAGGTTATCTAAAAAGGTGAGGTGACTCGCCTTTTTTAGATATAAATAAAAAAGAAAAATATAAGGAGGGAAAAAATGTCAATAACAATTAAAACAAGAGAAGAGATCGAAAAGATAAAAGCATCAAATCAAATAATTGCCAGATTATATAATGAAATTTTACCTAGTAAGATAGTTCCAGGGGTATCAACAAATGAACTGAATAAAATAGTAGAAGACTATATTAGAAGCCAGGGTGCAATTCCTGCAACAATAGGAGGATACTGTAACTGATTTAGATGGTTATTTTGGAGATTCAGCGATGACATTTCCTGTAGGAAAGATAGATGAGGAATCAAAAAAATTATTAGAAGTAACTAGGGAAGCTCTAGAAGTAGGAATTGAACAATGCTATGCAGGGAATAGATTAGGAGACCTTGGAAATGCTATTGAAGCTTATGTAAAGAAAAATAAATTTACAGTGGTGAGAGATTTTTGCGGTCATGGAGTAGGTTATGCCATGCATGAAGATCCTATGGTAATGAACTTTGGAAGAAAAGGAAGAGGAATAAAATTAGAAGAAGGGATGGTAATCGCTATCGAACCTATGGTAAATTTAGGATCGTATAAAGTGGGCATCTTAAATGATGGTTGGACAGCTGTAACTAAAGATGGAAAAAGAAGTGCACACTTCGAACATTCAGTAGCTATTGTAGATGGAAAACCAATGGTTTTAAGTAGATATAAAAAATAAATTTTGTATCTGCCAATATTAGATCTAAATCAGCAAAATAGAGTTTTTGAACGATAGACCTACAGAATTATAAAACAATATTTTTATCTTTTGTAATAACTAAAAAAAATAGGATAAAACAAAAATAAAAAGTAGACTTCTTGTGTGACTTATGATATAATATTTCGGTATTAACAATAAGTTTCGAGGAGGAAGTATGGCGAAACAAGACGTAATAGAATAAGTTTCGAGGAGGAAGTATGGCGAAACAAGACGTAATAGAATTAGAAGGAGTAATACTTGAAACGTTACCTAATGCTATGTTTAAAGTAGAATTAGAGAATGGACATGTGATTTTAGGTCACATATCAGGAAAGATGAGAATGCATTACATTAGAATCTTACCTGGAGACAAAGTATTAGTTCAAGTTTCGTATTAGTTCAAGTTTCACCTTATGATTTATCAAGAGGAAGAATTGTTTACAGAAAAAAATAATTTTTTTGTGAGAGGAGGTTTCAAATGAAAGTAAGAGCATCAGTAAAGCCTATTTGCGATAAGTGTAAAGTCATTAAAAGACACGGAAAGATCAGAGTAATCTGTAAATCTAATCCTAAGCATAAGCAAGTTCAAGGGTAATTGAAAGCAACACACATTTGAAAAACGCGTACTGTAAAGATATGTTGACCTGTAGAGGCGGTACTTTTGGATGAAAAATTCGGAGTAATCAAAAGGCATGTCGAGGAAAGTGTTTAGCTGGTTATTATACCAAGCAATATATAAAGTAAATGAGGAGGAAAATACGTGGCAAGAGTAGCAGGAGTAGATATCCCTAGAAATAAGAGAATCGTAATCGCATTAACTTATATCTTTGGAATCGGACAAACAACTTCAGAAAGAGTTTTAACGGAAGCTGGAGTCAGTTTTGATGTTAGAGTTAAAGATATGACTGAAGAAGAATTGAACAAGATCAGAACTATAGTTGACGGGGTAAAAGTTGAGGGTGACTTAAGAAAAGACATCAGACTTGATATCAAGAGATTATTAGACATCAGATGTTATAGAGGTTCTAGACATAGAGCAAACTTACCTGTAAGAGTTAAGTAAGGAGGAGTTAACTTGGCTAAGAAAAGAGGCGCAGTTAAAACTAAGAAGAAATTAAAGAATATTCCTTTAGGAATAGCTCATATACATTCAACTTTTAACAACACTATCATTGCTATTACAGATACTGAAGGAAGAGTTGTAGCTTGGAAATCTGGAGGAACTTCAGGATTCAAGAATACTAAAAAAGGGACTCCATTCGCAGCTCAAATAGCAGCGGAAGAAGTAGCTAAAGCAGCTATGGAGCATGGAATGAAAAAGGTAGAAGTAAGAGTGAAGGGACCTGGTTCAGGCCGTGAAGCTACTATCAGATCATTACAAGCAGCTGGATTAGAAGTATCAAAAATTGTTGATGCTACACCAGTTCCACATAATGGATGTAGACCACCTAAAAAGAGAAGAGTGTAGTTCACTTATTCAAAATTATTGTAGATAAAAAGAATTCTGATTATCGGAGTTAAATACGAAATAAAGGAGGATATAGGTCAATGGCAATTAATAGACAGCCTGTATTAAAGATTATATGAAGAAGCTTCAAGAAAAGATGGAGTAACTGGTCTTAACTTAATTCAATATTTAGAGAGAAGATTAGAAAATGTAGTATACAGAATGGGGTTTGTTTCTACTAGAAGACAAGCTAGACAAATTGTATCTCATGGACATGTTTCTGTAAATGGAAAGAAAGTAAATATCGCATCTTACAGAGTTAAAGCTGGAGATATTGTAGCAGTTATAGAAAATTCAAAAAATGTTGAGCTTATCAAAGCTGCAATCGAAGAAGCTAACGCTCCTTCATGGATTGAATTAGATAAAGCTAAGTTTGCTGGAAAAATCTTACAAAATCCTACAAAAGACGATATGGACTTCGAATTAAATGAAGCATTAATCGTAGAATTCTACTCAAGATAATAAGTTTTGAGAGCACAAAATTTTATGTAGGAGTGATTCAATGTTAAAGATCGAAAAATTAGCAAGAAATATAAACATTACAGAAGAAAAAACTAGTGAATTTAGTGGAAGTTATGTAGTGGAGCCATTATATAGAGGATATGGAAATACGATTGGTAATGCACTTAGAAGAGTGTTATTATCATCTATTCCAGGAACAGCTATTAAAGGTGTAAGAATTGACGGTGTTTTAAATGAATTTTCTACGATGGAAGGTGTTAAAGAAGCTGTAACTGATATTATTCTTAATGTTAAGGAAATTATTGTTAAAGCTGATGAACCTGGTGAGAAAAAAATGACATTATCAATAGAAGGACCAAGAGTTGTTACAGCTGCGGATATTATTCCTGATGCTGGTATTGAAGTGATAAATCCTGATCATGTTATCTGTACAGTTACTACTGACAGACAAGTAGATATGGAATTTATTGTTGATACTGGAGAAGGTTATGTAGTTGCAGATGAAATTGATATTACAGATTGGTCTGTAGAGTATATCGCAGTTGATGCAATATATACTCCAATCAAAAAAGTTTCTTACTCTATAGAAGATACGATGGTAGGAAGACAAACTGATTTTGATAAATTAACATTAAATGTTGCAACTGATGGAAGTGTTGAAATCAGAGATGCAATTTCATATGCAGTTGAGCTATTAAGTTTTCATTTTAATCCATTTTTAGAAATTGGTGACAGGATGGATAGCTTAAGAGATCAAGATGAAGAAGAATTAAATGATGAACCTGCAACTGCTGTTGTTGAAAATAATGTGGCAGGTACTAAAATTGAGGAGTTAGATCTTACTGTGAGATCATTCAATTGTCTTAAAAAGGCTGGAATTGAAGATGTTGGGCAACTTTCTGAGATGGGATTAACTGAATTGTTAAAGATCAAGAACTTAGGAAGAAAATCATTAGATGAAATTTTAGACAAAATGAGAGAATTAGGTTTTGACTTACAGGGTAACAATACCTCTAATTAATCTTATAAACAAAGGAGGCTAGCTTAAAAATGAATCATAATAAATCATATAGAAAGTTAGGTAGAAGATCAGACCATAGAAAAGCTATGTTAATGAACTTAACTATCTCTTTAATAAATGAAGAAAGAATAGAAACAACTGTAACTAGAGCAAAAGAACTAAGAAAGTTTGCTGAAAGAATGGTTACTTTAGGTAAAAAAGGAGACTTAGCATCAAGAAGAAGAGCACTTGCATTCTTAAGAGATAAAGATACTGTAGCAAAGTTATTTGCTGAAGTATCTCCTAAGTATACTGAAAGAAAAGGTGGATATACTAGAATTATGAAAACTGGTATCAGAAGAGGAGACTCTTCACCAATGGCAATAATCGAATTAGTATAAGCTGATTATAAATAGCCAAATCACTATGTGATCTGGCTATTTTTTTCTCCTTTCTTATTTTTTTGAAAACCTATGATTTACTATGAGTGCTCCAAAGACACATCCCATTCCAATAAAGGAAATAAGATTAGGAGATTCATTGGGTAAGATACTCCAACTGATGATGGCTCCAGAAACGGGAATGAAAAATTTAAACATATTTAATTCTGAGACTTTAACCCCATCAACTTGAATTAAGAAAAACCAAATTGAGAAGGCAACAGCTGATACCAATGCTAGCCAAACTAAAGCTATATAAAAATTGACTGGCTGGTTAAGCTGAATTTTTCCTTCAAAGATTCTTCCCATTCCCAAGAGGATAAGACCACCCCACAACATTTGGTTGGTGGTTAAAAATACTCCTGAAATACCTTTTTTTACCTGAGCTACCTTGATATTAGCAAAGCTAGTCAGGATGGAATTGGCTAGGAGTAGGAAGATTCCAAAGATTTCTTTTTGACCGACTGGTGTAAGAGGTTTGGAATTAACCATAATAACAATAATTCCTATCAATCCCAAAAATATACTTAATCCTTTGTATCTGTCCATCTTGTCATCAACCATGGTGAAATGTGTCATAACAGCCGTGATAAGTGGTCCCGATCCAATAATGATAGCAGCAGTAGCTCCTCCTACATAACTCATGGCGATATAGTAAAGTGCATAACCTATAGCAGTATTGAGGAGAACTACGTATGTGATTACCTTTCTATGAAGGATAAGTTGGCTAAAACTATCTCGTTTCCAAGCAAATGGTATCAAGATAAGCCCTGCTAAGATAAACCGAAGACCGGCAAATGTAAAGGGTTTTGGCTTTGGCATATATTCAAATCCGATTTTGACCCCTGCAAATGCAGTGGACCAGAGTAGACAAGCTACTATGGCCAATCCCGCAACGTATTTTTTCTGTAATTTCATGAAGTTCTCCCTAGATTATTTTCTGTTACTCTTGGCAGTGATCATAGATTTTGCTGCTTTAGATGCAGTTTCTATAAGGGGTTCAATCTCCTCAACTCTGTCTTTTTTACTAAATGTATCTAAAACAAAGTTTATAACGTCATCAGTTCTTTTAGGTTTCCCAATTCCGCACTTTATTCTAATAAACTCTTCACCAAGATGAGAAATGATAGATTTGATTCCATTATGTCCCCCGGCTCTTCCTTTTCTTTTGATTTTAAGTTTACCCAATGTAATATCCATATCATCATAGATAACTATCAGGTCTTCAATGGGATCTAACTTATAGAATTTTACAACTTCTCTGATAGAGTCTCCGCTGAGATTCATAAATGTCATAGGTTTCAATAAAAAAATCTTTTCTCCATCTACAGTAGTTTCTCCAATGTCAGCATTAAATTTATCTCTAAAATTAGTAACTCCTAACTCTGCTGCCAAATAATTGATCACATCAAATCCTATATTATGTCTTGTCTTATCATATTTATTTCCTGGATTTCCCAGTCCTACTATTAATTTCATACTTTTTTTCTCCTTATCTTAAAATTTATTCTTTGTGTTTAATTCGTGTTGATTTGTGTAATCTGCGACTAAAGTTTTTGATCTTAACTCTTCATTTTCAATTATTAATTATCTTGCCAGTCCATTTGCAAAATAACTTTTCATCTCTTTTAAAAATTTATCTTTATCCTTAATATTTTTAGTAAAGAAAAATTCAATTCCCATATAGTGTGCTATCCCTAATAAAACCGATGATATTATTCTTTTTTCATCGAAACTATAGGAGAGGTCTGCCATAGTTTTTATATATAGGTCATTCAAGGAATTATTATAATTTATAACCATATTTTCAGCTATAAATTCCGACCTTCTCAAAAGTTCATATTTATGAGGTGACTTTCCATAAAATTCCAATAATAGATAGAGGAAAAGTATATGAGTTTCATTTTCAGAGAAACTATTTTGAACATTATCTTTAAGGAAACAAAGAATTGTTTTCTTTAAATTTTTCACAATTTCCCATAGGAAAATCTCTTTGTTTTTATAAAAATGATAAAAACTACCAACGCCTATTTCTGCTTCTTTAGCGATATCATTTATGGTAACCTTATAATAGTTTTTTTCACCAAAAAGTTTTTCTCCAACCTCTAAAAGTTTATGTTTTTTATTGCTACTATTAAATAAAACCCTCAAATAAAAATCCGTATTTTTAAAAGTTTCTACTTCTAATGCACTTTCATTAAAAAATCCATGGAGGAGGATATGGGTTAAAAATTTTTCATCTATTTCAATATCTCTTTTTACAAATTCAACATTTATGTACCTTATTCCTGATATTATAAAGAGATATTCTAATTCTTTTAATTCTCTTCCATATACAACTTTCAATGCTTCTAAGTAAACCTTTCTGAGTTTTTGTTCATACTCGATAAATTTATACTGCCCTTCTCGATATACTCTGATAAGTGGAAATTCTTTTTTGGTTATATCAAAATTTAAAAGGATAAAACTTTCCATTCTGGATTGGATATCATCCCCTTCTATATTTTTAAATTGCTCCTCGATCCTGTTGCTAGTTTCCTCCAAAAGGTATGCTCCTCCTTATTTCTAAAATAGTTATAAATTATACCATTTGAAATCTTTGCATTTTTACAGATTTGAGCTATTGAAACTTTTCCATATGAATCTTTTGAAAAAAGATCAATGGCCGAATCTATAATTTTCTGTTTAGTATTTTTTTTCATATTTCCTCCAATAGTAGTGGTGTTTTATTCACCACTCAACACTAATTTTATTCTCTCTATTATAACACGAAAAAAAAGACCATAAACAATTAATTTTGTCCATGGTCTTTTTCCCTTGCTCTAAGTATCTGGCTATGCTTTTTTTTCAGTTAATTTACTGATTTCATTATTTAAAAGTGGTAATATTTTATTGACATCTCCCACAATACCAATATCTGCCGTATTGAATATAGGAGCTCCCTTGTCTTTATTTATAGCTATGATATATTCAGATTCCTCCATCCCGGCAATATGCTGAATAGCTCCAGAAATTCCTAAGGCAAAGTAGATATCAGGCCTAACAGTTTTTCCAGTCTGACCTACCTGCCTGTCATGCCCCATGATACCTAAATCTACCATGGTACGGGAACTAGAAACTGTAGCCCCGATATTATTAGCTAATTTTTCTAA
>NBMF01000034.1 GCA_002084825.1 Fusobacteriia bacterium 4572_74 | reverse complement strand
CCAGCTAATAATACCGGTATTTCTATTTTTATTTCTGCTATTAATTTAGCGTTATGTATAATACACTTTTTATTTCCACCATCTGTTCCACCTGCTAACAATAATATATCAGCACCTGAATCTTTTATTTCTTTTATTTCACTATGGTTTAATTCATAAGAGTAAGTTTTCATAACCCTTGCTCCTGCACCTAAAGCTGCTTTTTTAGCGGCATCTGCTGTAAGCTCAGGAACAAGTCCTATTGCATACATCTTTAAACCACCAGCAGCTGAAGAACAAGCTATTTTTTTAATAAAATTAATATCTTCAAATTTTATATTTTTTTCTTCTATACACAATTTAAGCTTTTGATATCCTTTTTCAAAACCTATCATTATGTCATTTTCAACTGTAGTTATATCCTTAGCAGTAGCTAATATCTCTTCAGTTTCTACATCAACAACCGTTAATTTAGTATAAGTACTTCCAAAATCAATCAATAAGTAGGCGTTCATTTCTACCACTCCCAATTCTATTAGTGCATCTTTTTTTATTTTTTATTTACTATTTAATCATTCCTAAGTCTTTTTTTATATCTTCTGCTGTAACTTCAATTTGTGTTCCTGGTGCATATACTCTGTCAAATCCCATGTCTTTAAATCTAGCCTCAACTGTAGGCCAATCTTGTTTTCCTACTACAATATTTCCACCAACATATAATTTCACATCTTGTAATCCAGCTTCATTACATTTATCTTTAAATCCTTGACAATCCAATTCTCCATGACCATATAATGAAGAAACAATAATTGCATCTGCATTTGTTTCTACTGCTGCATTTATGAAATCTTCTTGTGGACAAATAACTCCTACATTAATAACATTAAATCCTTGTTGTGTTAATACATGATCAATAATCTTATTTCCAACTGCATGACAGTCTGATCCAATTACTCCGATTACTATAGTCTTTCCATTTTTCATTTTTGACCTCCAAAAATCGTTTATTAGTTTTCACATTTTCTATTATGTTCTTTTTGTGTTCTCTTTGTATTAATATACTAATAAATTTTTTCAAAAAATACAATACGTAGAAACATTCAAAATAAAAACATTACCACACATTAATCATTCATTTAATATATAATGATCATTCATTCGTTTCTAATATTTCTTATACAATTCAAATTTAACATCATTTTGCTCTTATATAGAATTTTTTGTACCGTTAAACAACACGTTTTGATATTTTAGTTACTTTAACCCCTTATATCAAATAATAATAATCATTTATTATATATATAATATTTTTCTATTTTCTTGCGAGCTGGCCTATTTTCGAAAATAAAGAACTATAACAACACAATTGCTAAAACAGAATCCACTATAACATCTCTCACTCCAGCTAAACATGGGATTTTATTCATGTTTTTCATATGAGGTCCAAATGTTACCGTCACCTTATTCTTACTCAACTCATATTCCTTTGCATTTGATCGGGCATCTTTTATACCATTCCCAAATTGGATTGCACTAACCTCCTCCATAAGATTATGAATAATCCATGAAAACTCACCTTTGACAGAATTTAATTCTAAGTTATATGGTAAGTTACACTCAACTACTCCTCCTATAGAATCATTTGTCCCTAACATTTTTTGGATAGCAATAGTTATATAGTCCTTATTTTGTTCTGCTGTATTTATTCCACCCATCTCTATCGCTACGGCTCTTAATTCATATGGTATTTGTTTTTTTGCTACAGTTCCAGCCAAAACTATAGCCGATAGTTCATCTCCATATAGATATTCAAAAATAATGTCTTCTCCTGTAGTAACTTCATCCTTGATTCCCTGTAACACATCAATTTCTTCCCTAGGATCTACAGTAACTCCTTCCATCTTTCTCCTGTGAAGATCCATTCCAAAATCTGTAGGAGTAATAGATATACCTTTTTTTACTCCTCCTACTATTAATTTCACTCCATTTTCCATCTTCTCTATCTCCACTGTCATATTTTTACCAAATTTCATCTTATTCCTCCATCTTAATCTATCAAATATACAAATATATAATTTACAACTATCTTTTTCCATCCACAAATACTCAACTTATTTTTGACTTTTTAATTATTTTTTACAATTTATAAAGATCTATCATATTTTTGGCTTCAGTATAAAACCACTCCCTTAATTTTATAGGGGATAATATCTCTACATCACTCATAAAGTAGGAGAAATATCTCTTTATCTTCTCCTCTGATCCCTCCACTATCCACCTGTCATCTAATTTTTCTATTAATTTAGGCCTATTGGTCTTTATCCTATCATATTTTTCCTTCCCATCTCCACTTAATCTTATCACAACTGACATATCATAAGATAAAAATGGATCAAAATCTTCCCTAACCTTCCCCAGATACTCTGCATCCCCTGGGTATCTCTTTTCATCCAATACATATACATATTTAACATTACATAATCTATAATTTTTATAATTTTCATCTTCCTCTGAATAACAAAATAAATAATTACTCACTTCCATACTAGAATACAAAATATTATACGGGCTCACAATTTTTTCAGCTGTTTCAAATTTAATCTTTATCTTTTTTTTATATTTTATTCCATTTTGAATTTTTTTTATTAATTTTTCAAATATAAACCTTTCTCTTATAACTTTAGATTGGGATATATATTCATATATTAAAGCTCTTATAAGAGCGGCTTCTGTTTCAAATTCACTCCTATTATATACTTCTATATAAAAATTTTCATTTTCTTTATTTAAATTAAATTGAATAATTTCTTTTTCACCTTCAAATATAGGTATATTTTTCCACCTTAATAGGCTGTAATTATTTACTAAATAATTTAATAAATAATTTTTACTTACACCAAATTCTATAGCATCATATTTTAGTATATCACCCATATATTTTTGAATAGTAACCCTTATTTTTTTCATTTTTATTCCTCCGCTCTTTTAAAGTTCATTTTTTTAGAACACTTTATAATATATAATACCTTTATTTATAAGTTTTTTCAATTTATACATAGAACAAAAAATATTTATTTTTGATACTTTAATGTTCTATATATAAATGATATACTTTTAATAGATTTGACAAATTATATAATAGAGGTGGATAAAAATGAAAATATTAAATAACATTTTAGAAACTGTTGGAAGAACTCCAATTTTAAAAATAAATAACATCAACGATACCCATGCAGATATCTATATCAAATTAGAATCTTTTAATCCTGCTGGTTCTATAAAAGATAGAGTAGCTCTAAATATGATAGAGGAAGCTGAAAAAAATGGACAGTTAAAAAAAGGTGACACAATCATCGAAACAACCAGTGGAAATACTGGAATTGGTCTTGCTATGGTCTGTGCTGTAAAGAAATATGAGTTAATCATTGTCATGCCTGACTGCGTGAGTGTAGAGAGAAGAAAGCTTTTAAAAGCCTATGGAGCTGAATTAGTTTTAACTGATGGATCTCAAGGGATGAAAGGCTGCCTATCTAAACTCGATGAATTGATGAAACAACATCCTAATAGTTTTGCTCCTGACCAATTTTCAAATCCAGCTAACCCCATGGCACATTATAATTTTACGGGGACTGAAATTTGGGAAACTTTTAAAGATGAATTGGATATCTTTGTTTGTGGAACTGGAACTGGAGGAAGTTTTTCAGGAGTAGCAAAATATTTAAAAGAAAAAAATAATGATATTTATACTGTTGCTGTAGAACCTATGAGGTCTCCATTTATATCTACAGGAGTTTCTGGCCCTCATGATATTCAAGGAATGGGAATGAGTACTGGATTTATTCCTGTCACATTTGATCCATCTGTTATGGATGAGATAGCTACTATTTCCTACGAAGAAGCCAAAGAACTAACTAATAGATTAGCCAAAGAAGAGGGAGTTCTAGGAGGAATTTCTTCTGGAGCAAATTTAGCTACTGCATTAAATATAGCTAAACGTCCTGAAAACAAAGGTAAAAAAATCTTAACCCTTATTATGGATACGGGAGAAAGGTATCTTTCTAGCGGTATATTTTATTAATCCTATCTATATAAAAATTAAAAAGGTGTTTTCCATTAAGAAGGAGAACACCTTTTTATTATGCTTTTTTTAATAAAGCCAACATCACAAACAATAATTTTTATTGTTTTCTTCCTAGAGCTATCTCATCAGCTAATATTTTGACAGTTTCTATAATTCCACCATCTTTTTTCAATAGTTCAATCTCATCTTTTTTAGCATTATCCTTATTATATTCTTCCAAGGCCTTATAGTCTTTAAGTTTTGGTTCATTTTTAGCCTTCATCTTCTCATTTGCTATCGTGAGCCATTTATCTTCTAATTTCTTTGTTTCCATCTCTCTGATTTTTCTATTTAAAGATACCTCTTTATCTTTTGTTATCTTCTCAATAATATCATATTTTTTAATATCATAAATAAAATCAGGATTATTCACTACTCTTTCCTTATGTTTTCTGATTAAATATTTTTTCAATTCATTATTATTATTTTCTCCATTTATTAAAGATTTTACCTCATCCCAAGGAAGTGGATTATCTAGTGAACTTTCTCCTATCTCTGTACTATCATATGTAGGTGGAAATAAGATATCTGGCGTTACACCTTTATGCTGTGTACTGCCACCATTTATACGATAAAATTTACCATTTGTATACTTTAATTCTCCAAGATCTAACTGTTTTATAGTCTGTACTGTTCCCTTTCCAAAAGTAGGGGTTCCCACAATTATTCCACGTCCATAATCCTGCATAGCTGCTGCAAAAATTTCAGATGCAGATGCACTGAGTCTATTTACCATTACTATTACCGGTTTATTAAAATAAGTTTTCATATCCCTATCCCCTAAATAATTTACATGTCCCCCCTCTTTTACTTGAACTACAGGACCATAGGGTATAAATAATCCCATAAGATTATTCACTTCACTAAGAGATCCTCCACCATTATTTCTAAGATCTATGATCAATCCATCTATATTTTCCTGATTTAATTTTTCAATAATTTCTTTTACATCCCTTGTAGTACTTTTATAATTTTTATCCCCCTTACTATAGGCATCAAAATCCATATAGAATGAAGGAAGATTAATTACTCCAATCTTATAGTTAGAGTTCTTTGATTTAGCTTCCTTTATAAAATATCTGGCTCCCTTATCTTCTAATTTTACATTTTCTCTTACAAAAGTATATTCTTTAGCTGTTTTACTGCCGCTTGGAATTACCCTTAATTTTACAGTTGTCCCCTCTTTTCCTCTGATAAGATTTACAGCATCTCCTAGAGGCCAGTCCATTATATCTTCGAAGGTCTTCCCATCTGTGGCTACAGCTATTATTTTGTCCTCAGGCTGAAGTTCTTTTCCCTTTGCAGCCGGTCCATTCGGCATTATTTTTACAACCTTGATAAAGCCCTTTTCTCCAGTAAGTACTGCCCCTATTCCTGAAAGCTGTAATTTCATACTTATATTAAAATCTGTTATTTCTTTAGCTGAAAAATAACTGGTATGAGGATCATATTCCTTTAAAAAAGCATTTACAAAATATGAATATATGTCATCTGTAGTTTTTTTCTCTAATAATCTTTTTCTCGTGGTCATCCTGCTCTTCATCCTATCAATACTCTCTGTATATGTCAGTTCTTCATAGTCCTCCAGAGATAAAATAGATGATTTCAGCATCTTTTTCCAGTGGTTTTCATATTCTTCTTTTGTAAAAAAATATGGCTCATTTTCTCTGTCATAAACTAATTTTTCATCTAGAGTAAAATCTAAACTTTTAGGATTTTTCAATAATTTAGTCTGATATTTATTTACCCTTTCCACAGCTTTTTTATAAACATCATAGATATCAAAAGCTGCTTTAGAATTTCCATTTAAAAAATCATCATCTAATTTTTTATCCCATTTTTTATAGATCCCATCGACCTCGGATTGAGTGAAATATTGATGATTATAATCTAATGTATTCAAATAATTTTTTAATACATTTTTAGAAAATTCATCATTTATATCTAAATTTTTATAGTGAGTTGTTTCCAAAGAAAAAGATATATCCGATAATACCTTGTTCATTTGAATCTTTTTTTCTGTATCTACTTTAGCAACAGATACTATTGCTATAAGTAATATTCCTATTAATACTATTATTTTCCTGTATATTTTCATCTTATGCCTCCTAGTATTTATTATTTCTAGAGTTTCTTATCTATCATACTATCTTTTTTTTAATATTTAATGTTTACTAAATTTCTCTGCTAATATATCCGTTATATAATATTTTTTTAAGTCATAACTTGTATGATGTATCTTTGATACCGGCATAATTCCCATTATAGAGTTGGTTAAAAATACCTCATCTGCCTCTAATAGTTTTTTTAAGGGGAAAAATCCTTGTTTTAATTTTAGATGTTTATTTTTATCTATAATCTCTATTATTTTGCCTCTAATTATTCCCTTTAATAGTCCACATTCTTTTGTAGGTGTATAGATTATTCCATCTTTAATAAAAAATATATTAGACGTTGCCCCTTCAGATATATGATTTTTACAATCTAAAAATAACACTTCATCACTGCCTACCTCTTTAGCTGCTCTGAGTGCATATATATTTTCTAAATAATTCACTGATTTAATCCCAGATATTATAGAGTGGGGATTCCTTTTAAATTCAGATATTTCTATTTTAAATCCCTCTCTGTATTTAGAACTCTTGTATTTATTTTCCCTATGGGTTATCAGTATATCGAATGAATCACGATTTTTAAGGATAGTTACCCTCAAAATAGAATTTTCTAAGGAATTTTTTTCGGTATAAAGATTAAAATATAAACTCAATTTTTCAAAACTTAGATCCATATTTATTTTAAGCCTCTCAACTGCTTTAATCAAGCGGTTGTAATGCTCCTCTAAATAAATTAATTTTTTTTCTTTTAATAAAATTGTTTCAAAAACTCCATACCCATACAGTAACCCATCTTCTATATCTAACTTAAATTCATCCGATGATATGAATTTATTATTTGAAATTATGTAATCCATCATACTCAACTCCTAAGTTCTGTTTAATGCCTTCACCAATGCCCTACCTTTTACCAAGCTTTCTTCATATTCTTCGTATGGATCTGAGTCCCAAACTATTCCCCCTCCTACTTGAAAGTATGCCTTCTGATCCTTTAAAACTATTGTTCTGATAGCAATATTTAGATCCATATCACCATCAAATCCTAGATATCCTATACTCCCAGTATATATATTTCTAGTTGTTGTTTCCAGTTCATCTATTATCTCCATGGCTCTTATTTTAGGAGCACCTGTGATAGATCCCCCTGGAAATGTTGATTTTATTATGTCTACTGCCGATAATTCATCCTTTAATTCTCCCTGTATTGTAGCTACCATCTGTAATACAGTAGCATACTCTTCCAGATGAAATAATTCTGTTACCTTTACACTTCCTGTTTTAGCCACCCTGCTAATATCATTTCTCATAAGGTCTACTATCATCAACAATTCAGCCCTATCTTTTTCACTATTTATTAACTCTGTCTTTAGTTTTTCATCTTCTATTTTTGATTTTCCACGGGGCCTGGTTCCCTTCATAGGTCTAGTTTCTATGATTCTATCAGTTAATTTTATAAATCTTTCTGGTGAACTAGATATTATTTTTCCCTCTCCAAAATCTAAATATACAGCAAATGGTGCTGGATTTATTATCTTTAGATTTTTGTATAATTCATTAGAGTTCCCTTCAAAATCACACTCAAACCTTTGAGTAAAATTCACTTGATAGACATCCCCTGAATAGATATAGTCTTTTAATTTTTTTATGGATGCCAAATAATAATCCTCTGTCATATTAGATCTTATATCTCTATTTTTTATAATCTTTTTTTCTTTTTCACCCGTTTCTTCTACTTTTAATTTATTTTCATGTACTTTTATACTATTTTCTATTTTTTTTATTATTTCCTCTATATTCTCTTTAAATCCTATTACTCCTATATATTTTTTATCATCTCTATGATCTATTATTACTATCCTATCATAAAAGCCCATTACCATTTCAGGAATATCCACATCTTTTTTCACTGTATTTGGGAGTTTTTCCATCAAGTGAGCTAATTCGTAGGAGAAATAGCCAACTCCTCCACCGACAAATGGAATCTCCTCCCGCTCAATTTTATAGAGATTTAATTTTCTCTGTAAAATATCCAAAGGATTTCCATCTATTATTTTTATCTTTCCATCTTCCTCTAAACTTACCCTGTTTCCTTCTGACTTTATCATTAAAAATGGATCTATTCCTATAAATGAATATCTTCCCAATTTTTCACTATCCATCCCACTATCCAAAAAAAATTTTTTTTTTATGATTATGTTTTTTTAATCTGTGTTTATTTGTGTAATTTGTGGTAAGTATCTTGATTTTGCTTCCTTTAGAAAATTAGCTAGCATCTCATGCCCACACTCTGTTAGGAGAGCTTCTGGATGAAACTGTACTCCCTCCAAAAGATATTTTTTATGTCTTACACCCATTATCTCACCATCAATAGTTTCTGCGGTAATCATCAATTCTTCCGGTAACTTACTTCTATCAGCTATAAGAGAGTGATACCTTGTCACCTTTATTGAATTTTTAAGGCCTTTAAAAACTCCAGTTCCAGTATGACTTATATCCTCTACCTTTCCATGGACTGGTGTTTTAGCCTTTATTATCTTCCCACCCAATATCTGAATCAAAGACTGGTGCCCCAGACAAATTCCCAATATAGGTATTATCCTATAGAATTTTTTTATTATCTCTATACTTATTCCTGCTTCATCAGGTGTTTTAGGCCCAGGAGATATCACTATCATCTCAGGATTTAATTCCCTTACTTTGTCCAAACTTATCTCGTCATTTCTATAAACCCTTACCTCTTCCCCTAATTCATTTAAATATTGAACTAGATTATAGGTAAAAGAGTCGTAATTATCTATCATTAATATCATAATTATCTCCCAAAATATCTATAGTTTATTACTAAAATTATATGTTAAATCCATAATATTATCAAGGAATTAAATAATATAAAAAATGTCTGAAACTCTGTAGGTATCTGTAAACCTGCATGCTGAACAAGACGGACGACTTATTGTAGAGAGATTGAAAAACAACTTATAAAATCTGTCATCTGTCTGGAGTTCCTTCATTTTTACAAAAATATCTCCTAAATCACTCTGGACATACACAATAGCAAGCTGTGCAACCGCAACATTTTTCCTTATTTTTAAATACACTTATCAAATTCTCTCCTCCTCTATACTTCTTTCAATAATTCAAACTAATCTGTCCAAGAATAAGGTAAAGATTATTCCTATTTCATCATTTTTTTTATAGTTATTAGTAGTTCATCTATAATCTCCGTTTCCCCCCCAGACAGTTGATCAATTATACATGATTTCATATGAGCTTCAAGTAACAGGTTTGCCGTCCCGCTGAGGGCACTCCTAATAGAAGATATTTGAGTTAATATATCATCACAATACACATCCTCTTCTACCATCTTATTTATTCCCCTGACTTGCCCTTCTATTCTATTTAATCTATTTTTCAATTTTTTCTTTAATTCCTCATTGTGATGTGCTTTTTTATCTACACAGCATATTGACATCCTATACCTCCTTTTATGGTTCTCTCATATTTAAAATTCATCCTAAGTTATAATTAATTTTAATATTTGTAATATTACTAAATCAAAATAAATAGAAAAATTTATTTTGTTAATTTTTTTCTAAATTTCTTCATTAAGTTCAAACTCTATTAAAGCTCCTATTTTGACATTTCATTGTTAAAGTAATATAATACAGTTAAAATATTTTAAGGAGGTTTTTATGTCACCAGTTATAGTTCAAGTCTTAATTTTTAGTGTTCTAGGATTTGCATTTGGTTGTTTCTTAAGAAGCAATTTTTTAAAAAGTAAAATTCAACATTTCATTAACAAATTTAAAAAATAACTTCTCTTTCCTAACTTTACTATCCCTGAACCTCAAAAACTAAAGTTAGGGAGAGCTAACATCTTATTTATACCTCTGACTTATTCCTTTATTCTGTTTAATTTTCTGTTTAATTCCTCATTGTGATGAATTTTTTTTATCTACATAGCATTTATCTTTTTTCACCCTTGTTTTTAGAATTTAAATCACAACAATCTAACTCTCCATTTCCAAAAGTAGATTCATTGGAGTCCCTAAAATCAATATTTACTCTTAAACAATTTTAACCGGAGTGCATTACTCACTACCGAAACTGAACTCATTGCCATAGCTGCTCCTGCTATCATTGGATTTAATAATGGCCCACCGAATATATAAAGAACCCCTGCTGCCACTGGTATACCTAAAGTATTATATCCAAATGCCCAAAATAAATTTTGCTTAATATTTTTAATGGTAGCACGACTTAGCTCTATAGCTACAGCCACATCTTTTAAGTCACTTTTCATAAGTACTATATCCGCCGATTCCATGGCTACATCTGTTCCCGAAGCTATTCCTATTCCAATTTCTGCCTGAGCCAGTGCAGGAGCATCATTTATTCCATCTCCTACCATACCTACTTTATATCCCTGTTGCTGTAATTTTTTTACCTCTTCTATCTTATCTTCTGGCATCACTTCAGATAATACCATTTCTATCCCCACTTGTTTCCCTATGGCATCCGCAGTTTTTTTATTATCTCCAGTTATCATAGCTACATTTATACTCATATTTTTTAAATTTTGAATAGCCTTTCTACTGCTTTCCTTTATTGGATCAGCTACTGCTATTATTCCACTAAATTTGCCCTCTATAGCAATCATCATAGGTGTTTTCCCTTGCTTAGCAAGCTGATCTATCTTCTCTTTGTCTTCAGACAGCACTTTTACATTGTTTTTTACCATTAATTTTTCATTCCCAATTAGGATATTTTTTTCCTCTACTACTCCTGCTATTCCCATTCCTGTTATAGAGTCAAATCCACTTACACTTAAAAATTTCATCCCTTTTGCCTTTACCTCTTCTATTATTGCTTCTCCTAGAGGATGTTCCGAATGAGTTTCAAGAGATCCGGCCAGCTGTAATAATTTTTCTTTGTCTACCATTCCGATTTCTTCTGCCTCTACTACATCTGTTACCTTTGGTTTCCCTAGAGTAATAGTTCCTGTTTTATCAAAAATTATATAATCCAATTTATGGGTAGTTTCCAATGCTTCTCCACCCTTTATAAGTATCCCATTTTTAGCACCCATACCAGTTCCTACCATGATAGCTGTAGGAGTAGCCAATCCTAGGGAACATGGACAAGCTATTACTAATACTGCTATGAATATAGTCAGGGCAAATATACTGGGGTCATTATTTAGCTCTATCCATCCTAATTTTCCTGCTAAATACCATAGAGATGATGAAACCATGGCAATCACTATAACTACAGGTACAAAATATCCCGATATTATATCTGCCATTCTGGCAATTGGAGCTTTGGATCCTTGGGCATCTTCTACTAATTTTATTATATGGGCCAATGTAGTATCTTCTCCTGTAGCTTTGGTTTCTATTTGAATACTTCCATTTTTATTTATACTGGCTCCTACTACGTGATCTCCTACTACTTTTTTCACTGGCATACTTTCACCAGTCAGCATAGATTCATCTACACTAGTCTGACCACTTATTACCCTTCCATCTACAGGGATCTTTTCTCCAGGTTTAACCAGTACGATATCTCCTACTTCCACCTCTTCCACTTCTATCTCTATTATTTCACCATTTTTCATAAGATTTGCCATTTTGGGTCTCAAACTTCCCAATTTTTTAATAGCTTCCGAAGTTTTTCCCTTGCTTACATCCTCCAGATATTTCCCCAAAGAGATCAGTGCTAAGATCACTACTGCGGATTCATAATATAAGTGGTGTGCCATAGCTATATTCCCCATATAGATTTCGAAGGTTCCATATAGGCTGTACAATATAGCAGCTCCTGTTCCAATGGCTATCAAGCTGTCCATATTGGGATTCCTGAATAAAACTTTAAATCCTACTAGATAAAATCTTCTTCCAAGATAAATTACCGGTATTGTAAATGCCAACTGAATCATTGCAAAATTCAGTGGATTTTTATTCAGATTAATAATCTCAGGTAGAGAAACTCCTAGCATAGATCCCATTGCTATATATAATATTACCCCTCCAAAAAACAATAACCCCATCAATTCATACCATTTTTTCTTCAATTCTAATTTTTTCTTATCAAAATCCAAAGCTCCTTGATCTTTTATAGCTTTAAATCCCAAACTTTCAATTTTTTTTCGGATTTGAGATAATTTTATCTCTTTTTTATTGAATTTTATTCTCATTTTTTCTGTGGTTAGATTTACCACAACTTCATTGACTCCCTTTTCCTTCCCTAGATTCACCTCTATACTCCTGACACATGATTGACAGGTCATTCCCTCTATCTTCAGAGTTAGATCCTCCATAGACTCTTTCTCTATAACCTCATATCCTGCATATTTAATGGTTTCCTTTATGGTATCCAGGTTCACCCTCTTAGGATCGAAAACTATCTCCAATTTACTTGTCAAAAAATTTATATTTGCCTTCTCTACTCCGTTTAATTTTCCTGTCTTAGTTTCAATAGTTCTCACACAGGCCTGGCAGGTGATCCCCCCAATCTCAATATTTTCAGTTATTAAAAATTCACCTTCTGCTACAGACTGTTCTTTTTCAGACTCCACACTGTCACTGGTTTCTATAGTGTGTGACTCATTCTTTTCTTTAGTATTTTTTTCTTGTTCTACGATTCCATATCCTGCTTTTATTATCTCTTTTTTTAAATGATCAAAATCTACTAAAATATCATTTTCAAAGTTAATGGTCAAAGTAGAATTTTCTAAATCTACTACACCTTTACTTATACCATCCATATCATTTGCTATCTCTTCTACTTTTTTCTTGCACTTTCCACATCCTAATCCTGTTAAGTTTATCACCCTTGTTTTCATTTTTTCACCCTCCAAAATATACCCATATACCCTATATTAAAAGTTTATCATCTTGTCTTTTAGATTGTCAAAAATATTTATTCTTGGTATTTTTTGTAAATAGAAGTATATTCATAGTGAGTAGTATTTAAAAAAATATATAGTTAATTAGGAGGCTAAAATGAAATTTGAAAATGTAGAATTTAAGGAACAAAAATGTTTTGGTATTGAAAAGCATATTACAATAACAAATAAAAAAGAAGGTCTTATCAATTCCCTATGGATGACCTTTGTAAAATCCATTAATTATACAACTAGTGAGGCTCTCTATGGTGTTTCTAGAAATTTCGATATGACTACCCAGGAGTTTGATTATTCAGCTTGTGCCGAGATAAATACTCCTATTTTAAAAGAGTTCGAAAAAATAGAAATAACTATCCCTGAGGGGATAAATTCCTTTGAACTTTACGATAATTCATATCTGGGTATAGACAATCCTGAGTCAGTCTATTACCTTTTAATTCCTATAAAATAATTATTGATATTATTTAGTAAACCAGTTATTATACTTTTGTGATAAATACAAAGTTGTAAAAGTTAAATTGAAAATATAAATAGAGAGTGATTAAAAACGGCTAAAGATTAAGCCGGACATGGAAAAGTATTCAAAGGTTTATTGAAGAGTTATTTTGAAGGAAAATAAGCAGTGTGACACTGCATCCAAATAATCATAATTTATATTTTTCTTAATATTAAAAGGAGAAAATTCAATTGAATTTTCTCCTTTTTTTAAACAACACTTTATTCAAATCTATATCCTAGAGATACATAAATAAGACCTATTTCATCCTTTTCACTTTCATCAAAAACTGCTTTATCATTAACATTTCCTTCAACTGTCAATTTATATTTAGTTACTTGGTAACCCAATTCAACATTCAAATTTTCATATTCAGCACCTACAGCAATTCCAGCTATCCACCTACCTTGTATCTCCGCTTTTATATCATAATCAACACCTGAGTACTGGTCACTTATTTTTCCACTAGCTTTTCCAAAAGACCAACCTGCTCTACCAGTTATATAAGGAGTAACCAAGTCTAATTCATTAAAATTATATCTTACTACTCCAATTAAAGGAATATTATTTAAAATTTTATCCCACTTAACACTATAATCAGAAGTTTTTCCTATTTCCTTTTCAATTTCTTCTCCAACTTCTTTTAAGGGCACTCCAAAAGTATCATTCACATCATACTGACTCCACCCTAAATTAATACCCATCTCTAAATTTTGAGTAACACCGTATAGAATGTCTGCATTAAATCCTGCAAATCCATTTACCTTAAAATCAATATCCTCACCATCATTTCTATTTTCTCCAATAACTACCTTTGGAATAAAACTTAATTGATGCTCATGACCTGCACTTGCCATTGCCATAGTCGACATTGTTCCTAATATCATTGTTAACATGATTAACCTTTTCATATTTTTTCCTCCCATATTTAACCTTAATTTTTTAATCTTAATTTAAGTATAACCTACGAAAAGACTTAAATCAATATTATTAGGACTAAAATAAGAATTTTTAATTCTCTAATCCTTTAAATTCTTCCCTCATAAAATACATGGCAACTACTGCGGCTATGGTATCTGAAATAGGAAATGCCAACCAAACACCATTTAATCCCCAAAATATAGGTAAAATATATAAAAGAGGAATCGTCAATACCGCTAATCTTATGGTCAATAACTGAGTAGTTTTTTTCCCCTTTCCCACTGCTTGAAAATAATTAGTCCCCGATAAATAAAGAGTTGTAGATACCATCATAAATAAATTTAGCCTTATTGCATGAGCAGTAAATTCTATAAGATTTTTATCGTTTACAAAAAAATTAGCTACCATATCTGAGTTTCCTACAACTACAAAGACGAGGATTAAGGCTATTGTAAATGTGATTTTTGTGGATAACACAAAAGTTTCTTTTACCCTATTAAATTTTTTTGCCCCATAGTTATAAGATAGAATTGGCTGCCTTCCCTGATTAAATCCTATAAAACTTGTATTTATAAAGTTTCTTGAGGTAGAGACTATTCCAACTGCTGCTATAGCTAGATCTCCTCCATAATAGTTTAACTTAACATTCATTATATATACTGAAATTCCATTTAGAAATTGGTTTAAAAATGACCCTATTCCTATCTTTGAAATTCCTTTCATTATTTCTAAATTGGGTCTTATATTTTTTAATTTTAAAATAATTATATCTGATCTAAAAAAATGATATAACTGTATTATCGCAGGGATTACACCAGCAGCAGCTGTTCCTATGGCTGCTCCCTTTATTCCCATTCCAAACCTTATAATCAAAATATAATCCAAAAAAGTATTTAAAATTGCACCAAGTAAATTAATCTTCATAGACAACATAGGGTTCCCCTCTGTTCTGATAAAAGCATTGAGGGACATAAATACCAACTGAAAAACAAGTGTTGGAATTATATAAACATAATAAGTGTAGGCATAACCTATATTATTTTTACTGGCTCCCAATATTTTTAAAAGTGGAGTTAGATTTAAAAGGATTAGAGCTGCTATACTTAGACCCATTACAACTATCCAAAATATTGTGGTTCCTAAAACTTTTTCAGCTCCTACTCTATCCTTTTCTCCTAATTTTAGTCCTGCTGCCGATGCTCCTCCATTAAAAAACAACTAACTTTTCTTCATTTTTGATTATTACTTCGAATAATAATCTTTTTTTATACCCATTCGTAATAATATAATTCCTTAGTATATAAAAAAAGGAGATTATTTCAATCTCCTCTCCTTCTATAATTTCTATTTTTTTGATCTTAATTTTAAATTTTGAGCTATAAATATATAGTCCAAAAGAATATTTAACCCGGCACCGAATAAATTTATCTTCACAGACAACATTGGATTTCCCTCTACCCTTATAAAAGCATTCAATGAAATAAATGCAACTTGAAATATTATAAACGGAATTAAATATTGATTGTAGATGTATGCTTCATTGATGTTGTTACCGGTAGCTCCTAAAAACTCCAATATAGGAGTCGTATAAGTTAATATAATTAAACTCATCAACCCATCACGACCCACATACTGACCTATAAAATATCTATCAGTAATATTATAGATCATAGTTATTAGTATGGCTATTGTAGATGGTATAGAAAATTTTATTAGAAGTGGTAATATTTTTTTAGTTCCTAATTCTTTATGCATTCTGAATTAGCTTACTATTTCTTAGAGATTTATTTTTTTTACTTCCTTTATATCCTTATCTATAAAATTTTTCGCAAAATCAAAGAATTTTTCAGTATTTCCACTAACGATATATTCTGTTGTTGGCTCTCCTGTAGATAAATCTTTTTCCTTTATCTGTGCTAATTGTTTCATTAATTCGTTGGCAGTTTCATTTGCAGGATTAACTATATTTTTTGTAAAATACTTAGATATAGTATCTTGCATGATTGGGTAATGAGTACATCCTAGTACAAGTGTATCTACATTTGATGGAATACCCTCAAGGTAAAGTTTAATAAGTTCATCTGTCATATAAGTTCCATATTCTACTTCCCAATTCCCTTCTACCATTGGACAAATAAGTTTACACCCTCTCTCCATTATTGTATAACCCTCTGGAGCTATTTTATCAAATACTTTTTTATATGCATTCATCTTGGCACTTGCTGGTGTTAAGATTACTCCTATATTTTTATTCTCACTAACTTCTAGAGCGGCCCTCACCCCTGGCTCTATTACACCTATAATTGGTATAGGAAAAGTTGCTCTCAGAGTTTTTAATGCTGCTGCTGTAGCAGTATTACAAGCTATTACAATAACGTCTACCTGCTTTTCATAGAGAAATTTCCCTATTTTCAAACATAAAGTTCTTATTACCTCTTCTTGTTTATCTCCGTAAGGAGCATTCCCATTATCTCCGTAATAAATTATACTACTTGTAGGTGTTGCTTTTTTTATTTCTTTTAATACTGTTAATCCTCCTACCCCTGAATCAAATATACCAATTTTATACATTTTATCCACCTCCACTATGATGTTAACTTTATAAAAATTGTTATTTTTTACTCAAAAATTATATAGATAAACCACTTTAAATATTATATTTAATTTTCTCTTTGTATCTTCTCAATGCATCTTTATACGCTATAATAAATGCCTTTTTTGAAGCTCCAAAATATAAATCATTAACTTTATCTATTATTTTCTTCTCATCTGTAATTTTTTCCCCTTCAAATAGACATTTTAAAAAATTTTTAGTTATATCTAGTACTAAAGATCCCTCTACTTCTAAAATTACGTCTGTATTAGGATCTATTATCATTCCTATAGCAAAAATTCCATATATTTTTGTTATAGCAGATTTTTCATGTGCTTTTCCATACCCCGATACGTATACATTTTTTTTCTTCAATTTATCCCCCTTATTTTCAAAAAAAAGTCAGACTACTCCCTTGAGGAAGTAAATCTGACTTGAATAACTTAATAATTTCGTATATTCTAAGATATCTTACTTTTTTATAACAGATATAAAATTTAAAACCAATTTATTTCATTTTGGTTCACTTACGATTAATATTAGTTTAAATTTATGATTTTGTCAACTTTTTTTCTCTGGATTTTTAATTAAATTAATGATATATTCTTATAAACTATTTCCATCTTTCATTTAATTATATAGTTGAACAATAAAAGTATTATAATCTCCTAAAATATTCAGGTATATAGTCTTTATCTCTAACAGCTATATCTATCTCTTCTAAAATACGTTTTTTATCTTTATTCAATACTCCCTCCAAACTCAAGTAGTTAGAAGCATGATTTACCCGAAATATAGTATTCTTTAAGTCTAAATTTTCTATCATAAGTTTGGTTTCCAATAAAATCTCTTCGGGATTCAATAATTGAATTTTATTGTTCTTTACATCGTTATAAAACTGAGTTCCATCTTCTAACATCAGCGTTAGGAAAGACAAAAATTTTGGTTTAACTTTATTTAGTAATTTTGCTGATTCTATAGCATGTTCATGGGTTAATTCCTTGCCTCCTAATCCTGAGATGATCATTATAGAAAGTTTTATTCCGCTCTCTGTGACTTTTACCAACTGTTTTCCCATCTCACTAGAAGTGATTCCTTTATTTATTTTATTTAAAATTTTATAACTGCCGCTTTCTACCCCTACATATACTATATTGAGTCCCTCACATTGAAGTAATTTAAGCTCCTCCACAGATTTAGTCTTCAGATTATTAGCATGGGCATATATCCCAATTCTTTTAATATTCGGCATTTTACTCCTGATCCGCCTGATTATTTCAATGAGTAGGTCGGTTTTGAGTAACATTGCATCTCCATCAGCTAAAAAAGCTTTGGTATAAAAATCATTGGTGTAGGTGTCTATATCCTCAAATATCTCTTCCTTAGATTTCATTCGAAATGATTTGTCCTTATACATAGAACAAAAAGTACATTTATTGTAGGAGCATCCCACGGTAACTTGTAAAATCAAACTATTTGCCTCACTTGGCGGCCGGTATATTGATCCTTCATATGGCATGTCTTGCCTCCTTTATCTTTCATTTTCTCTTAGTATACCATAAAAATTTCTATTTA
>NBMF01000033.1 GCA_002084825.1 Fusobacteriia bacterium 4572_74 | reverse complement strand
CTATAAAAATCTATATTTTCCGGGTCTGGCTTTATAACTCTAAATTCTGATTTTAATCTATTATAACCTTCATCAAGCGATGAATATAATCCGGCTCCATAACCGGCCAAAATTGTGACACCCTTTGTTGCAAAATCTTCCTCTGTGTTTACAGGTATTAAAACATCAGTTTCGGTTATGTCTGAAATTATTTGAGGCCAGAGTTTGCTCCTCGCTCCCCCGCCTACCATTTTAATTTTATTAATCTCAATACCTTTTTCTCTAAGTACTGTAAAAATCTTTTTTAGTTGAAACCCAATACCTTCCATAATGGCTTTTAAAAAATCAAGATAATTATGTCCAATCTCAAAATTTTTAAATGCAGCTTTTCTCGCTATGTCAAAATCAGGACCAAAGGCACCAGTAAGATAAGGATAAAATATTATATTATTCTTGATTTTGAGTATTTTATTTGTATTCTTGTCAATCATTTTAAAAAGCATATCTTCATTTTTAAGGCTCATTATACTATTAGCAAACCATTTGAGTGAAGCTCCGGCAGAAGGTATTGAATATATCAGGCCAAACTTATCTTTTATTATATTTCTTCCAATTGCAAAGAATCTTTTGGAATCAAGCAGTGGATTATTGAGCATTTTAAAGATCACCCAGGCAGTTCCTGTAGATAGCAGTACTTCATTTTCATTAATTATTCCTGCACCAAGTCCCGCACAGTACTGATCATGGCCCCCATTTATAACTTTAATCTTGTTTTTAATTCCTATTTCCTGGCACACACTATCACTTATATTACCAATAAGTTCTCCGGAATCTTTTACCACAGAAAAGTTATCTTCACTAAGACTAAGTAAATCAAGTATATCATTGTCCCATTTATTTTTTGTAATATTATAAAACAAGGATATGGAAGCATTGGAGGGATCCTGAAAACTGTTTCCGGTTATTTTTTTATATATATAATCATTTACATATAACACTTTATGTATTTTTCTAAAAATATCCGGCTTATTGACCTTTAACCAGTAAAGAGGCATAAAGGACATGTTTGAATCGAGCCTCCAACCTGTCCTATTATAAAAGTCTATATTCTTTTTAAGGAGCTCTTCATTAGTATCCAATAAACCAGTTGCTCGCCTATCCAGCCAGGTAAATGCTCTGGTCAGTGGATTATAATTTTTATCAACAGGTACTATTGTCCCCCCTTGAGTTGAGAGAGAGATAGCTTCAAGATTATCTTCTAAATCATTAGCGCTTATGAGTTTCTTTAGTATTTCAATCAGGCCATCTACCCAATCGTCAGGATCCTGTTCATAATAGCTTTCTTTTGGGCTATGGCTTTCATATGGAATATTGCAAGAGGAGACGAACTTTCCCTCTGATGAATACAGGGAACCCTTTATATTAGTGGTACCTATGTCTATACCGATTATATATTTTTCATTCATAATCATTTTTTTTTAAACCAATAGTCTTACATCTTATATTTTAACACCAAATACTTTGTAACACTTACTTGAATTGAATCTATATAAATATCCTGAAGTGCTTCTTTTAATAGAAGTGCTTAAGAATTTCTAATTTATCAGATTATAAAAGGCTGTATTTTTCAGCAACTTCCTCAGGCTTTACTCCCCCATTTATAACATCATTTAGTGCTTTCACTATTCTTATAGGATCAGAAGCCATAAAAATATTACGACCGAATATAATGCCTCTTGCTCCCTGCGATACTGAATCATTTGCTTTTTTTAGTACATCCAGATCATTATCCAGTTTTTCTGCTCCTATTGTAAATATTGGTACCGGAGTATTTTCTACTACTTCATGGAATTTATCTCCTGTATAGAAAGTCTTTATAAGGTCTGCTCCGAGTTCTACCATAATACGTGATATTCTTTTCACCTTTTGATGCACTTCATCTTCTGTTTTATCATTATGTTCTACCACATAACACTCCCCTATAAGTGGTATACCTAATTTTTCCTTTTGTCTTACTACTTCTGTAAATATAGCTATGTTCTCTGTTTCTCTAGCCTGGGCATTATCCTCTTCTAGAAATAATGAGCATATTACAGCCTGGGCTCCTGCCTGTACTGCTTCTTCTACAGTTGTTGCTATAGTAGTATTGCCCTCTCTATAATCTAGAGGATAATAAAAAGATGATGTCCAATTTATTCTTACTACTGGCATTGGTGTATTTACTCTGGAGCCAAATAGATCCCAGTTTCGTTTAAGCATAAATCTGGGTACAAGAAGCGCATCTGTTGTCAGGCAGTTTTTTATAGCTTCCCTTGTATCTTCTATCCCTGGTTGGTCCCCGTATTCCATAACATGGTCAAGAGCTGAGATTACCAGATTCATTTTACCTTTAAATAGTTTTTTTATTCTTAGGTCTATTCCGGACACAATAATTTTCTCCTTTTTCTTTTTAAATAATTATTCATTTTTTAAGTATTTGAATATTTTAAAAGATGTCTCTTCAATCAATAAATAATTTAAATTAATACACTACTCTAAATTTTCTTTAAATAGTAAAATCTATATTATTGCAACTTTCCATCCCATTATTTTTCCAAAATCTGCAATCACATCTTTTGCTTCACCATAGACTAATGCAGAATGATGGGTGCCTCCTGCCCTGCTGAATTCAGCTAAAAAGTCTCCAATAGGTACAGAAGGGACAAACCAGCCACATATAGTATCAGCCATTTTGTCATTATTTACTTCCACCATCTCTATTTGGCTTAGAATCAACGTATACGATTTTCTGGAGGGTGAAAGATTGATAAGTGTAGCTTCACCTGATTTTAATTGGCCGACTGCCATTACAGGATTTCCAATATCTATAAAGGGAAGATTTTTTTCTATAAGTTCTGGCTTACCGCTTATTAAGCTGGCATTTACCTCTCCCATATGAGATAAGAATATCCTGCCGCCTTTCCAGTCAGGACAGAACATTTCAACAAATGAAGTCTCGGAATATATTGAAAGCAATGTTCCCACAAGCCCTGCCGTGATCACATCACCTTCTCCTGCATAGCCGATTCCTCTGGTCATAGCTTTGCTTGCTTCAAGAAAGGGCAGTGTCGGGAAGCCTGAATCCTTGCCGATTGCAGAGAAATTCATAGTAAAAGCTCCCAGTTTTTCTTTCTCTATCCATTTTTTTACTGCAATTCCTATCCTTATTGATTCTAAATGAGCTCTGCCGATCTGCTTATCTATTTTAAAGTTCTTCCTATCAAGTCTCAGCTCTTTTTCTACTTCTACGTCTCCCTGTAAGGGAAGCAATCTTGTTATATTCTCTACAGAAGCCTCAATAGTTTCAATTCCAATTGTTTCTTTTAGTAATTTAGGAGGAACAAAAAAATCACCCATTCCTTTAAATGCGCCACCTATGGTCCCAACACGTATGTTGGACATTGACCTGGCCATGGCAGCTGCTTTTATTTTTCTGACCACACGGTCCATTACATCAGAATTTTGCCAATGTCCCGCCTCAATAAAAAAGCCTTTATTGTTTCGAAGTAGAAGATTGCACATATCCTGAACACCATGGATACCATGATTGTACATGATCTCTTCCGGGCCGATATCTTCTCCAAAAGCATATTCCGGAGTAGTGTCTAAAACTATAATTGGGATTTGTGTTCCCGATAGTGGTTCTATAGATTCAAGGGATGGTGAGTATGCCAGGTGCAAAGTTACAATAGCATCCACCTTTTGGTTTTCAAATGACTTAATAACATTTTTAAATTCATTTTTAACACAGCAGACAGGGCCACGTAGTACTTCAACTTCTCTTTTTTCAAACTCAATCTGCATAGTCTTTGCAAATTCTTCTATTTTTGTACGCATCTCGGGCATTATGTCATCATATAATTTAAGATATAATGGCAGAAGTCCGATTTTTAATATTTTCATTTTATTCTATGGTCCTTCTTTGTCTTTCACCAATAAAGTCAATATAACTTATATAGAGTATGATATAGATATAGTCTAATACTCGCCATATTTAATGCCGGTCTCTATATAAGCTTCTATATTTTTTACAGGAGTATCATATTCAAGATAATCAGCAGATTGAAGAATAAATCTGCCGCCTTGTTTTCCCGTTTTGACTGTTTCTTCAGTATTTTTTTTAATCATATCTATGGACCCATTTTTTAACACATTCACCTGATCAATGTTTCCAATAATTGTAAATTTTGCATCTGACTTTTCTTTTGCTTCTTTTAAATTTCCATCTCCAAGAGGCGGTGGAGAGAAAGGCTCTGCAATATCTGAACCTAACTCTTTATATGAATCAATCAGTATCATAGCCTCTCCACAATTGTGATACAAAGTTTTAGTACCAAAGCTTTTTGCATATTGGATATATTTTTTTTCATATGGTAAAACATACTGGTCATACATCTCTTTACCTAAAAAACCTCCCGGTACATTCCCTCCAAAATTTATAATATCTACACCGGTCAAACATATTGCTTTAACAAATGGAAATGTTCTTTTTATACAAAAATCTATTAACTTTTCAAAAAAGGGCTTATCTGTTAAAAATAATGAATAAAGCATATCCAAATCTATCAAATTTGATGCTGCATTAAATGACCCGCCTGGAGCCCATATAGAAGTTACCCCATCATTACTTAAATAAGATTTTACTTTTCCGAGCATTTTTTTTACTTTTTGAGGATAATTTTGATCCATGGGTGGTTCATATTTAATTGCAGCTTCAAGATCATTAATATTTTTAATAGGTTTTTTTGTACATGCATAACTTATTGTGCCTGGTGCTATTTCTGAGCTAGAAAATTCCTGTGAAAATTTTCTTTCAGGTGTTTTTATTATATAGCTTTTCACTAAGCTATTTCCACGTGTATATTCTTCTAAAGATATTTCCCAATTATTAGTCTGCGTCTCCGTGTTAAGCCCGCCATAAGAAATCCAAAAAGGAGTCATCCCGTGAAGCATTCTTAAAATAATATCCAATCCAAGCTCTCTCTGAAGATCAATCAGCTTATATTTACAATCCAGTGGTTTATCTAAATTTAACTCTGGATAGACTTGTTTTAAGAAATTTCCCTCATCATGAATAAATAATGATACAGGAACCCTATCTGGTATATCTCCGTTAATTACTGACAAGATCCTCTCTCTTGAAGTCATTTTATTCCTCATCCAAAGGTGCTGTAATTTAAATTGAAAATATTTTTACTATTACTTTATTTATCATATTTATAAAATTATTATCTTTAACGTTTCGCTACACAGTGTTCTTATATTTATCATATTTAACTTCTCTTGATAGAAACTCCTGCATTTTTGATTATTGACTGATATCTATCCTTAATCATGTGCAATCCAATACCATGATTACAAGATTCTACTTTCTTCTAATCTATTCTATAAAGTAATATTATTTTATTCTGTATTAATTATAATAAATGAGCATTGTTTCTTTTTTGTACTTATTTTCTTTTCAAATTTTCAATATTACTAATAACTACAGCGACTATAATTATTATTCCAATAACAATTTCTTGATAATATGCACTAATATTTATTAAATTCAACACATTTGATATGAGCCCCATTAAAACAACACCCAGAAAAGTGCCTAATGCTGAACCTTTCCCCCCAGATAAAGAAACACCTCCAACAACAACTGCTGCTATTGCCCTAAGCTCCATTCCGGTTCCTGTAGATGGTAGGGCAGCACCTAACCTTGATAATAAGACTATTGAAGCTATGCCTACCAATAATCCGTTTAACGCAAAATTGAGAATCTTAGTATTATCTATATTTACTCCTGAAAGATATGCCGCCTCCTCATTGTTTCCAATTGCATAAATTCTTCTGCCAAATTTCGTATATCTTAATAGAATATAAAGAAAGATATATACCCCCAGGGCAATTATTATTGGATTTGGAATTATCCCAAAAGATAATCCCCTACCTAATGTAGAAAATTTACCACCTAATGAATGCGTCATTCCTCTGGTTATTACTAATGAAATTCCATGATACAGGCTTAATAAAGCTAAAGTTATTATAAAAGATGGTGTCCTAGTTTTCGCAATAATCACTCCATTTAAAAAACCACAGAATAAACAAATTAATAAGCCAAAAATTATCGAAAGATAAACATTGTTCCCTCTGCTTATTAACATAGCCATAGTAGTTGTTGCTAATCCTATCATTGAGCCTACGGATATATCAAAATTTCCGGATATCATAACTAATGTTGCCCCAGCAGCAACTATTGAAAATACTGATATTTGTTGAAGAACATTTAGGATATTTTTTATAGACAAGAACGCTGGATTGAATATAGTTACTACTACCCCCATTATTAAAATTAAAATAGCTAAAATAAAAATCTGATCTGTAAATATTTTTTTATTCAATTTAATCTTATTCATATTATACTTTTATTTTACTCCTATTGAATTTGATAATATTTTTTCTTCACTAATTTCATCTTTCTTAAGAATTTTAACCATACTTCCTTTCCTCATAATTCCTATCCTATCACTAATTGATATAAGTTCAGGCATATCTGATGAAATCATTATAATTATTTTATCCTGTTTAATTAAATCTGATAGAACTTTATATATCTCTGTTTTTGCTCCAATATCAATACCTTTAGTGGGTTCATCAAAAATGAAGATATCACAATTTGAATACAGCCATTTAGCCAGGACTATCTTTTGTTGATTTCCTCCACTCAAATTAATAACTTCTTGCTTTATATTAGTAGTTATAATTTTCAATTTTTCTACCAAATTTCTTACTTTTTTACTTTCTTTTATTAAATTTATAAATATTCCTTTAAACAAATTGATATTGACTATCGATATATTTTCAATAATAGATCTATTTAATAATAAACCAGTATTCTGCCTATCTTCAGTTACTAAACATATTTTTTGCTTGATCGCTTTTTTTGGAGAGTCAGGAGTTATATCTTTTCCATTAAATAGTAACTTTCCACTACTTTTTCTATCTACTCCAAATAACAGTCTTGCTAGTTCTGTTCGCCCGGAACCAACCATTCCTCCAATTCCAAATATTTCACCGCTTTTTATAGTAAAATTTATATTTTCTACAATATTTTTTCTACTATAATTAACAACATCCAGCGTATTTACACCTTTTTTGATTTGTTTAAGTACTTCTTTTTTATAGAACAAATCAGCAGATCTTCCAATCATCTCATTTACTAAAACATCATGGCTTATTTCTTTTCTAGTATGGGTATTTATTTTTTTACCATCTTTAAAGATAGTAATTCTATCACCAATTTTAAATACCTCTTCCAGGTGGTGGGAAATAAATATAATTCCGACACCCTTTTTTGTAATTTCTTTCGTTAAATTTAAAAATCGTTCTGTTTCACTGGCACTCAAAGAAGCTGTGACCTCATCTAATATTAAAATTTTAACTTCTCTTGATAATGCTTTAACAATACCTATAATTTGCTTATCTGCGATTGATAAATCGCTTATCATTTTTTGTGGATTAATTTTAATTTTTAAGCTATCCAGTATTTCTTTCGTTTTTTTATATGTCTTTTTTAAATCAATAAATTTATATCTATTTAGGATTTCATTTCCTAAAAATACATTTTCAGCAACTGAAAGGCTGTGAGCTAATTTACTTTCCTGATAAACAGTTTGTATGCCTATCTTAATAGCATCCAAAGGGGTAAGCTGGCTATGTTTTTTATTAAAAAGAATTATATTACCTTTATCAGGCACCAGAGCTCCTGATAAAATTTTAATAAAGGTTGATTTACCAGCTCCATTTTCCCCAACCAAACAATGGATTTCCCCCGCAAACAAATCAAAATCTATATTAGTTAAAGCATTTACACCTGGGAAACTCTTTGATAAGTTATCGATTTGTAATATTTTTCTTTTAATCATTACTTAATATTTAAAATGTACATTTTTATAATATAAGGGATAGAAATGCTTAGTTTCTATCACTTTGAAGAACTAATACAATATTATTATTCCATATTATCAAATTCTTTCTTTACTAATTCGTAAGCCGCTTTATCAACTTCCCAGGCAACTGCTTCATCAACATTGTCCTTAGTAATTGGAAGCATTGGAATCATAAATTGTTTAGGAACACTTTTCCCGATTACTTCTCTATATAAGGCTTCAAAACAACATAAACCTTCAATACCAGGAGAAGTAGAAATTGTACTTTCGAGATCACCGGATGCTACTGCTATTATTCCTTCAGGTGAACCATTATTACTTATAACACTTATTGGATTATTTAACTTCCCGGCATCTTTTAATACCTGGATAACACCTAAAGCCATGTCTTCATTAGCAACGTGTACAACTGTAAATTCTTCTCCTGACTGAAGCATATTTTGCATTATATCCATAGCTTTCTCTCTATTATAATCAGCTGGTTGTATACCAATTAACTCATTTTCACCAAGCTCTTCCATCTTTCTTTGAAATCCATCAAGCATTAAATCAATAGGACCCTGTCCTATAATACCTGTTATCTCTAAGACTTTTTCACCAGGATGAACTTTTGCCAGATACTCTGCGTGCATTTCACCAAGACGGGTCCAGTCAAATTCTATGTCGCAAACTACTGTACCAGGACCATCGGCAATAGCACTCATTTCAACAGTTAAGGGGATACCAGCTTCATTAGCTTTCTGAGCTGCTATTTGTGCTCCATCTGGATTAAATGAAAATATATTTATTCCATCAACATCTTGAATAATCAGGTCATCGATATTTGCAAGTTCTTTTTCCTGATCATAATCTGAGTTTACTTCAATAACTTTAACCCTATTTTCAGTAGCTGCAAAAATAAAACCATCTTTAGCATATTGGTACC
>NBMF01000005.1 GCA_002084825.1 Fusobacteriia bacterium 4572_74 | reverse complement strand
TTATATTCTTAATTTTATAGAAGCACTTGTAAAAGTTTCAATTTAAAGTTAGAATATTATTAGAATAATATCTATACACTATATTTTATACAACTCAAATTTATATAATTAACGATTTAAAAGGAGGAAAATTTATGAAAAAATTATTAATAAGTATACTGATTATCCTTGGGACTCTTACAGCCTACGGGAAGGTCAACGGTGAAAACTCTTGTTGCCTGACTAGAGCAGTCTTAACCAATGAAATTGTAGAGAAAGAACCTGTAAAAATAATGGATACTTTTAAACTGTATTCACAAGGATATTTTTATACTGAATTTAAAGATATAGGGGAAGAAAAAACTATCTATCATAATTGGTATCTGCTTCAAGAGGATGGCGAAAAAACCCTCATGGCTTCTGTTCCATTGAAAATAAAAGGATCTAGATGGAGAACTTGGTCCAGTAAAAATTTATTTTTATCTGGGAAATGGTCTGTAGAAGCAGTCGATGAAGATGATACAATTCTTTCTAAGAAAGACTTTAACGTTGAATAACTCATCAAAAAGTATAGGAAGAGGAGTTGACTAAATGTCTAACTCCTTTTTTTATGATATTTATGATACAATATAGTTGATAAAAATAAAATTAAAGGACTGATTATTTAATGAATTATATAAAAAAAATTGTTGATTTTTTAAGGAAACAAAGAAAAAAAATATTTATTGCCCTCCTAGGAGTAATCTTTTTACTCATAGGATTGACTACTATTACATATTTTAGTGTCAAAGGAAAAATTACTTCCTACACAGCTTCGGAACCAATTATCATCTATGATAAAGATCAACATATTGTAGATTATTTGTCTAAACAAAAAGGTGAAAATGCAGATATCAAAGATATCCCTGATTTTCTTCAAAAAGCCTTTATTTCTGTGGAAGATAAAAGATTTTATTCCCACCATGGAATAGATATATGGCGTCTTGGAAAAGCTGTTCTAGTTAATCTCTCTAAGGGGAGGATAGCTCAAGGTGGAAGTACCATCTCACAACAGCTGGCTAAAAATGCTTTTTTATCTAACGAGCGTACATTTACTCGTAAATTCAAAGAGGTTATTATAACATTAGAAATTGAAAGAATTTATTCTAAAGATGTAATTTTAGAAAAATATCTAAATGAGATCTATTTTGGCTCTGGATCTTATGGTGTCAGGGAAGCTGCCAAAGATATTTTTAATAAGGATATATCAAAGATTAATCTGGCTGAAAGTGCTATGCTAGCGGGTATTCCTAATAGACCTGGTATGTATAATCCTAGAAAAAATTTAGAAGCTGCCATGAAAAGAACCCACCTTATTTTAAAACTTATGTTAAATCAAAATTATATTTCTCAAAATGAATATGATACCGCTATAAAACATAAGTTTGTTATGGAAACCGATTATAAAAAAACTTTTTTTCCTGACAGAAATATAACTGTTATCGTAAAAGATGGCAGAAGAAAAAGAGAATCTGCCAAAGCACCTGATTTTATGGATATAGTCGAAGAAAAACTCATTGATCTAGTGGAGCCTTCTATTTTTTCTCGAGGGGGCTTCAAAGTATATACTACTTTAGATAATGATATGCAAAAAATTGCAAAGGACACCTTTGAAAATTATTCGAAATTTAAATCCAATAAAAAACTACAAGGTGCTATGGTTACCTTAGATGCTAAAACAGGAGAAGTTAGGAGTCTTGTAGGAGGAAAAGGTTATAGATCTGGTAACTTTAATCGTGGTATCGATGCTAAAAGACAGATTGGATCTACTTTTAAACCATTTATATATTATACGGCTTTAGAAAAAGGATATACTATGAATCAAATTATAGATGCTTCCAACACTAAATATGGTAATTGGTCTCCTAAAAACTATAGTAATGCCAAGTATAAAAACATTACTCTCATACAATCCTTGGAAAAGTCAGTCAATACAGTGGCTGTAAAGTTGTTAAGTGATGTGGAAATAGATAATGTTATAAATAATTTTAATCAGACAGGAGTAAATCTAGATTTCACAAAAGATCTTACAATAGCTTTAGGTTCTACCAGTGCCACCCCATTAGAGTTAGCTACTTCATATCTTCCATTTGCCAATGGAGGTTCTGCACACAAGAGTTCTTTTATTACCCGAATCGAAGATACAGATGGAAATATCATCTATGAAAATAAAGATTTAGAGGGGAAAAATATTTATGATTCTATAGATGTCTCCCTCATGACCTATATGCTTGAAAAAGTTGTAGAATATGGCTCTGGAAAAAGAGCAAAATTACATTCTCAACATGGATTCCATGTAGATCAGGGTGGAAAAACAGGAACTTCCAATGATTTTAGATCTGCCTGGTATGCTGGATTTACCCCTGATTACGTTACTGTGGTATACATGGGTTATGATGATAATACCTCCATGCCAAATAGTTCCTCCGGTGGACATATAGCAGCTCCTTTATGGAAAAACTACTATCAGACAATGATTGACAGGGGTATATATACTCCTACTTCATTTGATTTTATCGAGGAAAATATCAAAAATGGAGAATTAGTCAGTAGAAATATTGATATTCGTAGTGGAAAGATAAAGAGAGTCCCTAAGAACTTTAAGAGGGAAGTCCTGTTTAAAAAAGGACAAGTTCCAGACACATTTACAGAAAAAATATTTAAAAAAGTCAAAGGTTGGTTTAATTAAAGTTTAAAATTGATATTAAGATATAGAAAAAAACTCCTACAAAACTGTGTTTTATAGGAGTTTTTTTCTGATATTATACTTCTAATCAAATTCTTTAAAAGCAATTATTTTTCTGTTTTTTAATATTCTGATAAACATAAATACTCTTTGCTGCATAGATTCATAGTTATCTTCCTCTATTTCCAAAAGAATATTAATGATGTCATATATTGTGTTTTTTCCATCGATATTCTCCCATACTAAACTACCCAATCCATTCAATTCTAGAGTACTAGTATTAGATTTTTTAGTCATCCACCTCAAAGTTTTTTGAAGAAAACTAGTATGGGTAAAGACAAGATGGGTGTTCCCATCCTGTCTTTTACAATCCAAATGAAGTTTTATAGGGATAATATCTAGAAAATTTTCCTCATTTTTTTTCATTCTTTACTCCTTGTTTTAAGTATAGCTTATTAATTTTTATTATTCAGGTAATTCTTCATCTGAAGATTTTCCAGAAACTACTTGGGTATATACCCAAACGGCTAATGCTATGAAGACTATAAATCCTATAGTAGAATTTGAAGTGATAGCTCCAAATTTTCTTCCAAATGATGATAAATCCTTTCCTAAAGTGATGAATATTGCTAATAAGATACCTATTAAAGCATCTCCAGCAACTAATCCAGAAGATAATAAGATACCTTTCTCTATTCTTCTTTTTTGCTCTGTTAAATTTTTCTTAAATTTCATCTCAACAACTTCTCTTACCAATGCTCCAGTTAAGATAGCTGATGATAATTGAATTGGTAAGTATAATCCTAAAGCGATAGGTAAGATAGGTAATCCTAAGAAGTTAATAAGTATACCGATAGCTACACCAATAATAACTAATGTCCAAGGGATTTCTCCTGTCATAACACCTTCAGACAACATCTTCATTAATCCAGCTTGAGGTGCAGGAACGTCTGCTGATCCTAATCCAAAAGCTTTATGCAGCATAAGAACTACTCCACCAGCTGCAAATGCTGCTACTATTAATCCAGCAAACATTGACCACTCGATTTTTTTTGGTGTTCCACCAATTAAGTATGTATGCTTTAAGCTTTGTGCTACTCCACCAGAAGTTGCAATTGAAATACAAACTACACCGGCAGCTATGATAGCCATGATTTTTCCTAATTCAGGATCTATACCAGATGCTTTGATAACTGATGCGATTACTAATAATGATGCGATAGTCATTCCAGATACAGGGTTATTTGATGCACCCATGATTCCAGTCATTCTAGCCGATACTACACCGAAGAAGAATGAGAAGAATATTACTAAGAATGAAACGATAAATCCTACTTTAGGTATTCCTACTGATAATGGTAATAACCATACTATTAAGAATACTGCGATAGCTCCTGCTCCAACAAATGTTAGTGGAGTATCGATATGTTGTCTTTCAATTTTATGGGCAGTTTTTTCTGTTTTTAAACCTTTTATAGCTTCTTTGAAAGAGCTGATGATAGCTGGTGCTGATTTAGCTAATGAGATAAATCCACCTGTTGCTACTGCTCCGGCACCTATATATCTAATATAGTTAGACCAGATAGATATAGCTGACATATCTGATATTAATTGAGTTGCTGGGAATATAGGGCTTGTAGCTCCGGCACCTATAAACTTAATTAATGGTATGAAACCAAACCATGCTAATAATGCTCCAGAGAACATTAAGATAGCTACTCCAGTTCCTACGATAAATCCTACTCCTAATAATGATGCTACTGCACTAAATCCAAAAGCTGTTCCCAACTTTGTAATAGCCCAAACTGGTCCTTCTGACCAAAGTCCTAATCCACCAGATAGAAATTTGAAAGCTCCTCCGATTCCTAAACCTTTCAATACAGTTTTAAATCCTTCTCCACCTTTATTAGCATTTACTAGGATCTCATAAGCTGCTATTGATTCAGGGAACATCAATACTCCGTGTTCTTCAACTATTAGATATTCTCTAAATGGAATTACGAATAAAGTCCCGATTAATCCACCTAATATAGTTATAATTCCAATAGAGACCATGCTTAAGTCATGTCCCCATATAATAATAGCCGGTAGTGTAAAGATGATTCCACCTGCAATAGACTCTCCTACTGCGGCTACTGAAGCTACTAAGTTGGCTTCTAATATAGAATCTCTTTTAAATATTGCCTTTAAGATTCCTGTTCCTAATATTGAAGCTGGAATTGCTGCTGCAATTGTTATTCCTGTTTTTAACCCTAAATATACATTTGATACTGCAAAGATTACTGCAAATAAGATTCCTAATCCTATAGAAACTGTTGTAGTTTCTGACATCGCTGTATCCATAGATACAAAAGGTTTAAATTGACGTTTCATTTCGTTCATTTCTTTCCTCCTAAAATTTCAATAAAATTTATTTTCACAATATTGTACAACAATCATAACCTTCTTTCTATTTTAAGTCAAGAACCTATATTTCAACACAAAAGTTCTTTTATTCACTACTCGCGATCTGTTATAGCTTATTTAAAGGAACAATTTTTCACTAAAATCAATAAATTAAATTTAGTATAATGCTGTTTTAATTTTTTTAAAAATCATTTAAATCACTTTTATTATAAAAAAATGAAAATATCTGTTTTAAATAAGTAATCTATATCAAATTTTTTTATATTTATAAAAAAAATAATCAAATAGATATAATTTATAGGAAATGATATAATTTTCATACAATAAATAATTAAAAAAATTATATTAGAGGAAGTGATATATGTATTACGAAGATATGATCTTTACCAAAGAAGATATAGAGCTATTAACTTTTGAAAATAGTGAATTTTTAAGTTGTGTTTTTAGAGGTATAACTTTTGATAAGATAAGTTTTAATGGAACTACATTAGAAAAATGTATTTTTAAATCGTGTCAGTTAATTTCTTCTACCTTCTATGATGCAAAATTTATAGAGGTAAATTTTGAAAATTCTGAACTAATCAGTATCCATCTAAGTCACATCAATCAATTTATAATAGAGGTTGCTTTTTATAACTCCTACTTAAAATACTGCGATCTCAGCAAGTTAGATCTACAAAAGACCGATCTTTTAAATTCTACTTTTAAAGAATGTCTGTTTTTTGAAACCAACCTTAGCCAGGCTGTTTTCAATAACTCAGATTTAGAGGGATCATCTTTTGATAAATGTAATTTAGAGAGAGCTAACTTTAAAGGTGCTGTTAATTATAGGATTAACCCTCTGATAAATCGTATTAAAGGAGCTAAATTTTCCCTCCCTGACTTGGTGGGCTTAGTAAGAGATTTTGATATTAAAATAGAATAAAAAACAAAAAATCGAAGAAGGCGACCCAAAAGGGTCACCTTCTTTTTATATATTTAAAAATATTTAAAAATATTTAAAAAATAGATAGATATTAGCTATAACTAAGGTCTGGACAGCTATTATGAGACCAAACTTCATAAATTTACCAAAACTGATTTTACATCCTGCCTTATTAGCAGAGTTTATAGCTACCACATTGGTTGCTGATGCCAAAATAGTGATGTTCCCGCCTAATAACGATCCCATAGATAATGCCCACCAAAGAGCTATAGTATTTCCCTCTGAAAAAGTAGGAAGCATAAAATGGATGATCTTAGAAACCATAGCGGCATTAGCTACATTCCCTATAATAGAGGTGAAAGCAGCCGAAACCCAAAGTATCATAGTTGTTGCATAATATAAATGACCATCAGCTATTTCTAAAACTTTATTTCCTATAAGATCTACAATTCCTGTGGATTCTATCCCTTGAATCAACATAAATAATCCCATAAAGAAAAATAGTGTGTCCCATTCTACATGTTTAAAAATTTCTACAGGCTCTGTTTTTGTTATTAATATTAATGCAACTGCACCAGTAAGAGCCATAATAGCTAATCCCTTATCAATGAAATTATTCATTAAAAATCCAAATATTACTAGAGCAAAAATCGTAGCTGATTCCTGTAACAATTTAATATTTTTTAAGGATCTAGATGCATCAAGTTCCATTATTCTAGCTTTTAGATCTCTAGAGACCTTCATCTTTCTACCATACATAAAATAAACTGTAACAAGAAGCACAATCATTGAAATAATGGAAATTGGAGCTGTATTAACCAAGAAATCATTGAAACCAAGTTTTCCCTCTGCTCCTATAATAAGCTGAGTAGGATCACCGATCAATGTAGCTAATCCACCTATATTGGCTGACATTATAAGGGTCATAATATATACAAATGGATCTACTTTTAGCTGATTTGCCAGTAAGATAGATACTGGTGCCATGAGTAAAATAGTGGTTACATTGTCTAAAAATGCTGAACAGAGTGCCGTAATTATTGCCAAAAGTATCAGCAAGGGAAAGGGCTCCCCCTTAACTAATTGTGCTACCTTTACTGCTAAATATTGGAATACCCCAGTCTCTGAGATGAAATGAACTATTATCATCATTCCTACTAGTAGGAGGATTATTTCTAGTCGTGAGCCAATAGCATGCAGTGCTTCATGCTCGTTTATAATCCCTACAAGTGTCATGGAAAGACCACCTAAGAGAGTGGCTATAGGAGCAGGAACTTTTTCTGTTATTATCAAATAAAATGTTGTTATAAATATAATTAAACCTATCGTTAATTGCATCTTTTCTTTCCTCCTAAAATTATATATGTAAAACTTTTTTAATTATGTGTGATCTTAAGATTGTTCCAAAATATTTACCATTTTCAACCACATATATTCTAGTAAAGCCTTTGTTTACCATGAGTAGACATATTTCCATTATAGGAGTTTTTCTATCTACAACCATTGTTTGTTTTCTGTAAATGTCACCAATTGTGGCTGTTTTTTCATTTTTCAAATATTCTTCGAAGGGTTCTCCTATAGTAAAGAAATTTAGGTTATCCATTACTGAGGTATAGTTTGGCATTCCATAGGAGATAAGCTCCCTTTCTGTTATTTCACCTAAAAAATTTCTATTCTCGTCAACTACAGGGAATCCAGGTTTTTCTTCTATTATAAGCCTTCTAGCTATATTATCTAGAGTATCATCAGGACTCACTGGTCTTATAGTAGGGTCCATAACATCTTCAGCAGTGATCTTATTTTCAATCTTTACATTGATATGACTTAAAAGTTCATAGACTTCAGTTCCTGTCTTGGCATTTTTTAATTTTTCCAATAAATCTTTATCTTTGAGTGCTATCTTAGTGATAGATGACATGATCTTTAAGATGACCTTACTCTTTAAAGTTTCGGCAGTGATCATAAAAAATATTTTTACCTGATCTTTATTTCTCATATCTGCCATATCACATTCAATAGGTTCCTTCATGATACCTATTGAGATAAGGATATCATCGTACCCATCTATTCTAGCATGAGGAATAGCAATACCGCTTCCCATTGCAGTAGAGACTTCTAGTTCCCTAGCAAAAACAGCTTTTCTTATCAGATCCACAGATTTATTGAATATTTTGTCGTGTTTAGCTGTATTGTCGATCATTTGACCGATAATATCTTCCTTGGTATCTCCTTTTAAATCTAAATATATACACTTAGGATTTAGATAACTTGATAATTTCATATATAACCTCCAAAATTTTATATTTTATATTTTATTATACAATTTTTTTTTATTTTTGTATGTTTTATTTTAATATTAATTTTATTGATATTCTTAATAAGGTGATTTGGGAGAACATAGCTATTATTCCAATTTCATCTTCTTTAGTTCCTAAAAGCATAATTGCCCTACCCAATAAAAAGTGATTAAACACACTGTTTAACCACTTTTTATCCGATGAGCTATAATTTTTTTTATTCTATCTCTGCCTTGGCGGCAGCCAGCCTTGCTATAGGTATCCTATATGGGGAACAACTGACATAGTCAAAACCTAGATCATTCACAAATTTGATAGAGTGAGGTTCTCCTCCATGTTCACCACATATTCCAATCTCTAAATTTTTATTGACACTTCGTCCCTTAGTACTAGCAATATCCATGAGTTGTCCTACGCCTTCAATGTCTATTATTTTAAACGGATCTACATCCAATACTCCCTGTTTTAGATAGGTGGGTAAAAATGTTCCCGTATCATCTCTAGAATATCCAAAGGTCATTTGGGTTAGGTCGTTTGTACCAAAGGAGAAAAACTCTGTTTCTGGAGCGATTTTGTCTGCTGTAAGGGCAGCCCGGGGGACTTCAATCATAGTTCCTATCTTATATTTAATTGTATCTTTTTTCTCTTCAAAGATCTTTATAATAGTATCTAAGATCACTTGTTTTTGTAATTTATATTCCTCTACTTTTCCAACAAGGGGAATCATTATTTCAGGAGAGACATCAATTCCTTTAGAATGAACCTCCAGTGCAGCCTCTATAATAGCTCGAGTCTGCATAATGGTGATCTCAGGATAAGTGATCCCTAGACGGCATCCACGGTGTCCTAACATTGGATTAGATTCCTTTAGATGGTTTACAGCTTCTCTAATTTTTCCAGCTGGAACATTAATCTCATGAGCTAAATTCTCTTGTTTTTCCTTGGTATGTGGAAGAAACTCATGGAGAGGTGGGTCTAATAATCTTATGGTAACAGGTTTTTCTTTTAAAATATTAAAGATATCTATAAAATCTTTCTTTTGAAGGGGTAGCATCTTAGCTAGAGCCTTTTCACGTCCTTCTGTATCGGGAGCTAATATCATCTCTCTCATAGCTTTAATTTTATCTTCTTCAAAGAACATATGCTCAGTTCTGCAAAGGCCGATCCCTTTAGCTCCAAATTCAATGGCTTTTTTGGCATCTTTTGGGGTGTCGGCATTGGCTCTGACCTCCATTCTGGCTATCTTGTCTGCAATTTCCAAAATTTGATGAAAATTATCATCTAATTTAGGAGCTTTGGTAACGAGTTTGCCTTCGTAGACCATTCCAGTACTGCCATCTAGAGATAGAAAATCTCCTTCTTTGAACACTTTGTCTCCTACTTTAAATTTTCTTTTTTTATAATTAATAATTATCTCTCCGGCTCCAGCTATACAGCATTTTCCCATCCCACGGGCTACTACAGCTGCATGGGAGGTCATTCCACCACGAACAGTAAGGAATCCTTGAGCTAAGTTCATGCCATTAATATCCTCAGGTGAAGTTTCTAGTCTGACTAAGATTGCTTTTTCATACTTTTCTACCTCATCAGCAAAGAAAATCACCTGGCCTACAGCAGCTCCTGGTGCAGCAGGTAGTCCACGGGTAAGAACTTCTACATCTATTTTGTCTCTATCAAATACCGGATGCAAAAGTTCATCAATCTTACTGAGTTTTATCCTCCTAATTACTTCTTTTGAATCGATCTTCTTTTCATTATAGAGATCCATCGCTATCTTTATCATGGCCATACCAGTTCTCTTTCCAGTTCTAGTTTGTAGGAGCCAAAGTTTTCTATTTTCCACTGTAAATTCCATATCCTGCATATCTGTATAATGATCTTCCAATGTTGTTTGAATCTTATAGAGATCTTTATATACTTCAGGCATGAGTTCTTCTAGAGAGGGATGAATTTTTCTCCTTTCTTCCATAGGAATATTATTTCGTACTGCCCACTCAATAGATTCTTTTTTAGTTATTTGCCACGGAGTTCTGACTCCAGCTACTACATCTTCCCCTTGGGCATTTATCAAAAATTCTCCATTAAAATAATTTTCACCAGTAGCAGCATTTCTTGTGAAGGCCACCCCAGTAGCAGAATTAGAACCAGTATTTCCATAGACCATAGATTGTATATTTACGGCAGTTCCCCAATTAGATGGGATACCTTCAATAGCTCTATAAGCGATAGCTCTGTCATTCATCCAGCTTCTAAATACAGCCAATATAGCTAACCATAGTTGTTTATATGGATCTTGTGGGAATTGAATCCCCATCTGTTTATGTATAATATCTTTAAATCTACTCACTAATATTTTTAGATTTTCCACATCAAAATCGAGATCAGTTTTTATCTTTAAATCTTTTTTATAGCTATCAATTATCTTTTCAAAGGGGTTAAGATCCTCTTTGGATTCAGGTGTCATCCCCAAAACCACATCTCCATACATTTGAATAAATCTTCTGTAGGAGTCCCAGGCAAATCTTGGATTATTAGTGATAGTAGCTAATCCTTCTACTATTTCATCGTTGAGTCCTAAATTTAAAACTGTATCCATCATCCCAGGCATAGACTGTCTAGCTCCAGATCTAACTGAAAATAATAATGGATTTTTAGAATCTCCAAATTTTTTCCCTAAAATATTTTCAACTTCATGAATTCCATTTTTTACGTCATTCCAAATAGAATCTTTGAGAGCTTTTTCCCCAAATGCAGTATAGAGATTGCACATTTCAGTAGTTAATGTAAATCCAGGAGGTACTGGAACACCAATTTTGGCCATCTCAGCTAGATTGGCCCCCTTTCCTCCCAGTAAATTTTTAAGCTCTGCTCCACCATCGGCTTTTCCATTACCGAACCTATAAATTTCACCCATAACAAATACCTCCCTTATTTTTAAAATAAAATTTTATTATTAATTTATAAAAATATGACCAATAAAACATTTTGTGTTTTTTTACCTTTAACATCACATATTATTTATTTACGATTTTATTTGTTATTTACCTACAAAATAAAAAAGGAACAGAAAAAAATCTGCTCCTCTGTGAGTTTTTCTTAAAATGCTTCCATTGTATCTCCATAGATAGTTCTGTCGCCTGCTATAATTGTGCTGATATCAGAAAGTTTGCTTATTTGATCTCCTACTTTGATAGTGCTGTCTTCACTGTTTAAATAAAATTCTTTTTGCCCAATATATATATCACCATTTTTATAAATTACGATTAACATATAATCACCTCTCAAAAAATATTTTGTTATAATAGATAATACGGTACTTTATATATTTTCCTTTAAAAAATGACAGGAAACAAGAAAAAAAGAGTATACTTTATTAAATTATTGTTATAACAGAGAAAAAAATATGAAGGATTAGAAGAAATAGGTATACTAACAAAGGATGAAAAAAAAATAATACCCATAAACGAGGTTGAGTTAAGTCAGGAATTTTTTGATATGAATGATTTTATCGAGACCCATGAGAAAAGTGATATAGAAAAATTAGATAAACTTTGGAAGGGAGAGGAAAAAGTTGATATATTAGCTAGAGATCTTATGGTTGAACACCAGCAGGGGTAGGAATGTCATTTGATCCGCCGAAATATCTGAAAGATGGAGATGTTATAGAATGTGAGATAGAGTCCATAGGGATATTAAAAAATACAGTGAAAAGATAGAAACTCATAATTTTTATTATAATTTAGTAGGGATCAAAGTAATGAAAGTAAGCGATTAAATTTGAAAAATGGATTTAGTCGTTTTTTTTATAGAATATGGTATAATATAGAAAAAAATTAATTCATTCTTTGTGGGAATATTAATTATTAAAGTTGGAGGTAAAGATGAAAAAATTTAACTATATGGAAATGACAAATGATGGATATAAGATTACTTGCGGTATGGAAAATGAAGTAATGTGTAATATATATGTCTGTGTAAAAGAGGGGGTAGCTGAAAAATTAGCTAAGGAATTATCTGAGAAAAGGATGAATGCAGGAATGGAATGGGAACTGTATGATTTTGAGGAAGAAAATGGAAATAAAGGGGTAGGATATACATTTACTGCAGAGGAAGAAGAAGAAAAATTTGAAGCTATGGTAGAGTTATGTCATATCAATGACTTTAACTGTGTATATGAGATGGAAGCTCCTAATGGAAATTTGGATATTTATGAAGAGAAGATAGAGGAAGAGTTTGGTGGTTTTTTTGATGAAAAATTTGAAGAAATAGAAGAAATAGAGGAACAGATAGCCAAGGAAAGCAAATAATAAAGGCAGAATTAATCTTTAGTTAAAAAAATAATTCTAACAATTTAGCCACCTAGGGGATAGGTGGCTAAATTGTTGAAAAAAAGTATTGACAAAATTTAGAAAAAATTATATACTCATCATAAGTTAGCAATCTAATCCAATGAGTGCTAACAACTGGCTGATCGGAGTGGTGAAGATGATTACAGATAGAGAAAAGCTAGTGTTAGGAGCGATAATTGATTACTACTTGACTTCAGGTGGGACCATAGGTTCTAGAACATTAGTAAAAAAATATAATATAGAGTATTCATCGGCAACCATTAGAAACGTAATGGCTGATTTAGAAGATTTAGGTTATCTATCGAAAACCCATACATCATCAGGAAGGATACCGACAGATCTAGGATATAAATTTTATCTTTCAGAACTATTAAAGATAGAAAAATTATCTAGGCAGGAGATGGAAAAAATACATCAAATATATGATGAAAAAATAGGAGAATTTGATGGGATATTGAGAAAAACTTCTAATTTATTGTCTAAATTAACATCCTATGCAGGGATAGTATTAGAACCGAGCATAAGTCATGAGACAATAAAAAAAGTTGAATTAGTCCATGTGACCAACTATATGGCTATGGCTGTGATAGTAATGAATGACTCTACAGTGAGGACGAGAAAGATACATTTTGAAAACCCAATGGATGAGATAGAATTAAAAAATATATGTATAAAATTAAATGAAAAATCATCTAAAGGTGAAGTCCATACCTTTGAGATAGAGGATTTTGTAAAGGAAAAAGGGAATCCAGTATTTGAATCTATATCAGATAAAGTATATCAAGATATGGAGGGGGAATTTTTTATAAATGGTGCTTCTACTATATTTGAAAATAAAACAGTGGAGGAAGCCAAAGAAGCCTTGGAGATCTTTAATAGACGAAAGGGGCTAGATGAAATATTTAAAGAGTTGATCAGCACAAGGGAGCATAAACAAGGAGAGGTGTATGTAGTATTTGGGGATGAATTAAATATGAAAGCACTAAAAGATTTTAGCTTTGTATATTCTTTTTATAAAAATGGTGATTCCCAAGGAATTATAGGAGTAGTAGGGCCGAAAAGGATGGCTTATTCTAAAACTGTAGGCTTGGTAGAATATATTACTGAAGAAGTTAATAATATGATTAAAATAGCACTAAAAAAAGGAGATAGTTATGAGTAAGAAAAAAAAGGTTAAAGAAGAAAAAGTAGAAGAGGCGTTAAATGAGAAAAAAATAGAAGAAACTCAAGAAGAAGTGAAAAAAGTTGAAGAAACATTAGAAGAAAAAATGACTAAGATCGAGGCTGATCTTGAAGATTGGAAAAGTGCATATGTTAGAAAAAATGCAGAATTTCAAAATTTTACTAAGAGAAAGCAAAATGAATTAGAGGAATTTAGAAAATATGCTTCAGAAAAAGTAATCTTAAAAGTATTAGAAGCAGTGGATAACCTTGAAAGAGGAGTTGCTGCATCTGTCGAAACAAAAGATTTTGATGCATTGGTAAAAGGAGTAGAGATGACTCTATCTCAAATGCATGGGATCATGAATACAGAAGGGGTAGAACCAATTGAGGCAGTAGGAAAAGAATATGATCCACATTTACATCAAGCTGTAATGACGGAAAATTGTGAGAATATAGATAATGATCATATTATAATGGAATTACAAAAAGGATATAAGATGAAAGAAAGAGTAATCAGACCTTCAATGGTAAAAGTTTGTAAAAAATAGTGCTAAATCTTTTTAAATATAAAGAAATCAAAGTTTAGTTGAAAGTAGAGAAAATAAGAATTTATTAGTAAAATAAAAATATAATTAAATATTATTTGCACAGTGTTATAAATGAAAAAATCTATAAAAATAAGAATTTATCTGTATAATCTGTGTCAAAAATTCAGGAGGTAAAATAAAATGGGAAAAATAATCGGAATTGACTTAGGAACAACTAACTCATGTGTATCAGTAATGGAAGGTGGAAACTTTACAATAATAACAAATGCAGAGGGAGTAAGAACTACACCTTCAGTTGTAAATGTAAAAGATAACGGTGAAATTATAGTAGGAGAAATTGCTAAAAGACAAGCTGTTACTAATCCAGATTCTACAGTAGCATCTATAAAAACCCATATGGGAGAAGCTCATAAAGTAAATATCCATGGAAAGGACTATGGTCCTCAAGAGATCTCAGCAATGATATTAAAGAAATTAAAGAAAGATGCAGAAGCATACTTAGGAGAAACAGTAACTGAAGCAGTAATTACAGTACCGGCATATTTCTCAGATGCACAAAGACAAGCAACTAAAGATGCAGGAGTAATTGCAGGATTAGATGTAAAAAGAATCATAAACGAGCCAACTGCAGCAGCATTAGCTTATGGATTAGATAAGAAAGAAGAAGAAAAAGTGTTGGTATTTGACCTTGGAGGAGGAACATTTGATGTATCTATCTTAGAAATCGGAGACGGTGTAGTAGAAGTATTATCAACATCTGGAAACAATCATTTAGGTGGAGACAACTTTGATAAAGTAATTATCAACTGGTTAGAAGTAGAATTCAAAAAAGAAACTGGATTAGACCTATCTAACGATAAGATGGCAGTACAAAGATTAAAAGATGCAGCTGAAAAAGCTAAGAAAGAATTATCTACAATGATGGAAACTCCTATATCATTACCATTTATCACAATGGATGCTACAGGACCAAAGCATTTAGAGATGAAATTAACTAGAGCCAAATTTAACGAATTAACTTCTAGTTTAGTAGAAGCTACAAAGGAGCCAGTAAGAATAGCTCTTAAAGATGCAGGATTAACTCCTTCAAATATCGATGAAATCTTATTAGTAGGTGGATCTACAAGAATACCAGCAGTGCAAGAATGGGTAGAATCTTTCTTAGAAAAATCTCCTAATAAGGGAATCAATCCTGATGAAGTAGTAGCAGCAGGAGCAGCAATCCAAGGTGGAGTATTAATGGGAGACGTTAAAGATATATTATTATTAGATGTAACTCCATTATCATTAGGAATCGAAACTTTAGGTGGAGTATTTACAAAAATGATCGAAAAAAATACTACAATTCCTGTAAAAAAATCACAAGTTTACTCTACAGCTGTAGATAATCAGCCGGCAGTATCAATTAATGTATTCCAAGGAGAAAGATCAAAGGCTGCAGATAACAATAAATTAGGAGACTTCAACTTAGAAGGTATTCCAGCAGCACCAAGAGGAGTACCTCAAATTGAAGTAACATTTGATATCGATGCAAATGGTATCGTACATGTAGCTGCAAAAGATTTAGGAACTGGAAAAGAAAATAAAGTAACTATCACAGGATCTACTAACCTTTCAGATGAAGAGATTGAAAGAATGAAAAAAGATGCTGAAGCTCATGAAGTTGAAGATAAAAAATTCAAAGATTTAGTAGAAGCTAGAAACAAAGCTGATATGATTATTGCATCTACTGAGAAATCTATTGAAGAGCATGCTGATAAAGTAACAGAAGAAGAAAAAACGGCTATTAAAGAAGCAATAGAGGGATTAAAAGCTGTTAAAGATGGAGAAGATCAAGAAGCTATTGATGCAGCAATGAAAACTTTAGAAGAAAAAGCTCATAAATTAGCTGAAGAAATATATAAAGAAGCTCAAGCAAAAGCTCAAGGTGGAGACGATGGAGATAAAGGTGGAAATGAAAATAAAACCGATGAAGATGTAGCAGAGGCAGAAGTAGTAGACTAGACTAGAATGACTCTTCCTTCCTATGGTTTCTCGATTCATAAATTTTAAATATGATAAAGAGAATCCATGGTAGCATAAGGTTGGATTTGAAAGGAATAAGAGGGGGCTAAGCTTGAAAAAAGGTTTAGCCTCTCTTCTTGTATGGTGTTGGAATATATTTTTTATATACTTCAATTGGTGCCTAAGAGGACGGATGAAGGAAAAAAAATGCATGAAAGAGGAGGACATAATAGATGTTAAAATTAGTGAGAATGTCAGAAACAGACTTTAATATGGTAAAAGGAAAGATGATTGCTGATTATGCTAAGGATAAAATAAAGGTCGGGTATTGGTCAGAAAGAGAGGCTCTAGAACTATCTAAGGAAGCATTGGATGAAATTTTAAAAGATGGAATATCTACTCCTAACCATTATTTATTAAATGCCTATGAAGATGAAATTAAGGTTGGATTTGTTTGGATGAATGAATTTAACAATGAAATATTTGTAAATAATACTTGTATTTTTGAAGAATTTCAAGAAAAAGAATATGAATTAGAGTTTATCGAGTTAATCGAAGAGAAAGCTAATGAATTGGATATAAAAAAAATTAATATTCATTCATATGGATATAATGAAAAAAATATAGCGGTATATAAGAAAATGGGATATGATATAACTGATATATATTTAAACAAAGAGATATAATTATAAAAGTTAGACTTTGAATAAGGAGAATAACTATGAGATATAAAATAACCGATGGAATTGTAGAAGCTACTATAGATAGTCATGGTGCAGAGTTAAAAAGTTTAAAATTTATAGAAAATAATGAAGAATTTATGTGGAATGCTGACCCTGAATTTTGGGGACGGACTTCGCCTGTTTTATTTCCTATTGTAGGAGGATTAAAAGCTAATAAATATAGTTATTGTGAAAAAACTTATGAGATGGGACAACATGGGTTTGCAAGAGACAATGAGTTTGAAATTACTTTCCACGGAAAAGACAAAATAATTTTTTTATTGGAATCAAATGAGAAAACATTAAAAAATTATCCATTTGAGTTTAAATTTTATATGGAGTATAGTCTGGAAAATGGATGTTTATCCATTGAATATAAGGTAGAAAATCTATCCCATGAGGAGATGTATTTTTCAATAGGAGCACATCCCGCATTTAGTACCCCTGTAGATGAAAACGTTAAAATTTCTGATTATTATTTGGAATTTGAAAAAAATGAAACAGCTTCAATACTTCCTCTAGAGGGGAGAAATATATCTAGAAATACCATAAAATTTTTAGAAGACAGTAAAAAAATAGAATTAAGTGAAAATTTATTTAAAGATGATGCTCTTATATTTAAAGATTTAAATTCTAAAAAGGTATCTTTGAAGTGTAAAAAAAATGCTAGAGTTGTAACTATGGACTATAGTAATTTTGAATATATTGCATTTTGGAATAAAGTAGGAGCAGAATTTGTATGTTTAGAGCCGTGGAACGGAATAGCAGATTTTATTGATGCAAGTGGTAAATTAGAGGAAAAAGATGGAATTCTTAAATTAAAAGATCAAGAAAAATATAAAGCTAGTTTTAAAATCAAGGTCAAAGGTTAAAAAATAATTATAAATTTACGGAAAAAAGAAGAAGAAAAAAGGAGAAAAAAATGTCTAAAAAAGATTTTTATGAAACGCTGGGAATATCTAAAGATGCCAGTGAAAGCGAGATAAAAAAAGCCTATAGAAAAAAAGCTATGAAATATCATCCAGATAAATATAGTAATGCAACTGCAAAGGAAAAAGATGATGCAGAACATAAATTTAAAGAAGTAAACGATGCATATCAAGTTCTTTCAGATGGAGAAAAAAAATCAAAATATGACAGATTTGGTCATGATGCGTTTTCTCAAGGTGGAGGAGGAGCCGGAGGCTTTGGAGGCTTTGGAGGCTTTGGAGGATCCGGAGGTTTTGAAGATATTTTTGGTTCATTCTTTGGTGGAGGAGGTTCTCGTGGTCCACGTGTAGAACCTGGTGCAGATCTTAGATATACTGTAGAGATTACATTGGAAGAAGCTGCAAAGGGTACAGAAAAAGAGGTGAAATATTTTAGAAAAGGTGAATGCCATACTTGTCACGGAACTGGAGCAAAACCAGGAACAAGTACAAAAACTTGTCCTAAATGTCATGGGAATGGAAGAATAAAAGAGATTCAGAGAACCATGTTTGGAAATTTTGAAAATGTAGTGGAATGTGATAGATGCCATGGAAAAGGTGTGATACCTACTGAAACATGCCCTACTTGCCATGGTACAGGTATAGAGAAGGAAAAAGTAGAAAAAAATGTGAAAATTCCGGCCGGAATAGATGATGGTCAAAGACTTAGATTAGGTGGGATGGGTGAAGCTAGTGAAAATGGCGGTCCAAATGGAGATCTATATCTATTTATAAAAGTAAAAGAACATGCTATATTTGAAAGACATGGATCGGACATTGTTTGTGAAGTACCTATTTCTTATACCAAGGCTGTTTTAGGAGGAGATATACAAATTCCTACTTTGGATGAGACAATAAAGATAAAGATTCCAGAAGGGACTCAGACTGGAAAGGTATTTAGACTTCGTGGTAAAGGAATACCTAGTACAAGAGGGAGAGGAGTAGGAGATGAATTGGTCAAAGTAGTAGTAGAGACTCCTACAAAATTAAATTCAGAGCAAAAGAAATTATTGAAAGCTTTTGAAGGTAGTTTAAAGAATAAAAATACAGGTATGAAAGAAGGATTTTTTGATAAATTAAAAGATTTATTTAAATAGAGATAAAAAATAAAAAAAGGAGAAGGAAATCTTCTCTTTTTTTGTATACCTGAGTGAGAGTATAAAAAAAATTTTAAAAATGTGAAATATAGTGCTATACTTTATATAATTAAATTTAATAAAAAGGAGTATGATATGTTTAGTAATTTTTTAGCTTTTGGAGCGGATCAAACAGGAAAAACATCTAGTTACACAGGAATGGCAATAACACTTATTATATGGGGGGGGATTTTTTATTTGTTTTTAATTAGACCGAATAAAAAGAAACAAAAAAAACATGATGAGATGGTAGATGCCTTACAACCTGGAAAAGATGTTATAACTTCTGGGGGAATCAAGGGCGAAGTTGTATCTGTAAGTGATCAATATATTGTGATCAGAGTAGACAAAGGAGTTAGACTTACTTTTGTAAAAGATTCCATAAGAAAAGTATTGTAATAATTGAGAATAATTCTAATAAAAGGAGGTCGATCATGAAGAAGATAATGTTGATTTTAGTTATAACAGGAGTATTGATAAGTTGCTCTAATAAAGATCAAACGGTAAAAAAAGAAACTGTAGTGGAAGTAGCAGTAGTTAAGGATGAAAGTGTAGTACCTGTAGAAAAAACTGTAGTAGAAACAACTGAAGTAGCTAAGGTAGAAATTGAAAAGCCAGTTTTAACTGATAAAGACTATAAGTTGGTGTCAGAACCGGTAAAAAAATTGATGAAAAAGTCGGTAAAACAAATTAAATATACTCCTGAACCTGTTGAGAAAGAAATAGATGTAGAGGAAAAATTAGCTCCAGTGGAAGTAGTGATGGAGACATCTGTAGATGAAACTGTAGATACAGATGTAGATAAACAAATAGCCAAAACAGAAACTGAGACTAAAGTTGTAAAAGTAGAAACTCCAGCTGAAGAGAGTAGCAGTAATAAAACTCTTTTTGGAATTTTAGGAGCTATATTAGTAGCAGTAGCAGCAATATTTGTATTTAAAAAGAAATAAAAAATTAAAACCACCTCAAAGGTGGTTTTTTATATTATAAAAATTGATTTTTATAATGAAAATCAATTTAAAGACCCAAAACAAAGTAAAACGTTTTAAAAAAAAACACTATATATTAATTAAAATGAACAATTTTCTTGACTTTTTAATATATATGTCATATTCTTAATATAAGACAAAAATAAATACACCTAGAGTAAATAGAGTTCAGGTTATGACGGATTGTGTGGTTGCATACGATTTCTTTTTAATAACCTTTTTTTTTATTTTTGCCGAAAAATTATTAATTTCATAAAAACGTTAAAATATCAGTTGTTAAAGAGAGTCAGAAAGAAAAATGTTGAAAACAATCAGAATTATATTGGTTTTATGAAAAGATAATTATTTATTACATTATATCGAGGGGGAGAGATGAAAAAAATAATTGGTTTATTATTAGTATTGGCATTAGTGGGGTGTAGCACTACGAATGTTGCAGGACAGAAAAAAATGGAAAACACAAAAGAAACAAAGAAAATTGTAGTAGCTCATAGAGGGGCTAGTGGTTATCTTCCTGAACATAGTATGGCAGCAAAATCTATGGCATATGCAATGGGAGCAGATTATATCGAACAAGATGTAGTTATGACGAAGGATGATAAATTAGTAGTATTACATGATCATTATTTAGATAGAGTAACTAACGTAGCAACAGCTTATCCAAATAGAAAGAGAGAAGATGGTAGATATTATGCTATTGACTTCACATTGAAAGAGATAAAAGGTCTTAAAATGACTGAAGGGTTTAATGTTAAAGATGGAAAAACAGTAGCAGGATTCCCTGAAAGATTTCCAATTTGGAAATCAACTTTTAAAGTTCATACTTTAGCTGAAGAAATTGAATTGATCCAAGGATTAAATAAAAGTACAGGTAAAAACATTGGAATTTATCCAGAGATCAAAGCACCTTGGTTTCATAGAAATGAAGGAAAAGATATAAGTGTTGCTGTATTAAAAGTTCTTAAAAAATACGGTTATACTAAAAAAAGTGATTTAGTTTATTTACAATGCTTTGACCCTAATGAAGTTGTGCGTTTAAAGACAGAATTATTACCAAAATTTGGTATGGATGTAAAATTAATACAATTAATAGCAGAAACTAGCTGGAATGAAACTATGGTATACGAAGGTGGAAAAGCAGTTCCTTATGACTATGATTGGATGTTTGAAGATGGTGGAATGGAAAAAATATCTCAATATGCTGATGGAATAGGTCCTTGGAAACCAATGCTTGTAACAAATGAATCTACAAAAGATCATTTAGTTATTACAAATATGGTAAGTGATGCTCATAAATTTGGAATGGAAGTACATCCTTATACATTTAGATTAGATGAAGGAAGAATACCTGCATATGCATCGGATTTTGAAGATATGCTGGATATATTTTATAATGAAGTTGGAGTAGATGGAGTATTTACAGACTTTACTGATAAAGCAGTAAACTTCTTAAATAAATAAATTTGTTAATAAGAAATATTTTATTAAAATAAAAAATTAGATAATAGGGGGGAAAAAATGAAGAAAGTTTTAAAAATGTTAATGTTGTTAATAGCGGCTACTATGTTATTTGTTAGTTGTGGAAAAAAAGAAAAACCAGCAGCAACAGAAAGTGGCGAAAAGAATGTAGTTATTAAGTTAAGTACTAAATTTGTACAAGATGAACAAACAGCTAAATCATTGGTAAGAGTAGCTGAAAAGATTAAAGAAAGATCTAATGGTAATATTGAGATCCAAGTATACGCTGGTGGACAATTACCAATTGGAAAAGATAGTATGGAACAAGTAGTTAGTGGAGCAAACTGGATATCAGTAGACGGACTTAATTTCTTAGGAGACTATGTACCTGATTTTAATGCTATCAATGGACCTATGTTATACAAGAGTTTTGATGAATATTTAGCAATGACTCAATCAGATTTAGTAAAAAAATTAAAAGATAAAGCAGATGAAAAAGGAATCAAAGTATTATCTTTAGATTACTTATTTGGATTCAGAAGTATGTTAACAGATAAAGTAGTTAAGACTCCTGCAGATCTTAAAGGATTAAAAATAAGAGTACCAAACAGTCAATTATATATGTATACATTAGATGCAATGGGAGCCAATGCTACTCCATTACCATTTACAGAAGTATATAGCGGAATTCAACAAGGTGTCGTAGATGGGTTAGAAGGATCTCTTATGACTATCTATGGAACTAAAATATATGAAGTTAGAAAAAATGTTTCTTTAACTTTAAGTTAGAAGAATTAGGAGTTAAATTTAATGAGGTAGATCTACCTGCATTCAATGTAGAAACAGCTAAAGTATTCTCTAAATTCCCTAAGTGGACTCCTGGAATTTATGATGAAATTCAAAAAGAATTAAAAGTAATCAGAGCTAAATAATAAGAAAAGAATCAAAAAATTAAAGATATAATTCGATAATCGTGACTAGTTGTGGTAGGAATTTATCACCGACTGTTCACGATTATCTTATATATATTAAAGATAATTGAATATGGGGTGGAATATGAAAAATTTCTTTAGAAATATAGAAACAATTCTGGGAAGTATAACGATAAGTGTAACAGTGCTATCTGTAATAACGAACGTTATTTTAAGATATGGTTTTGGAATTCAATTTGCTTGGATTGAAGAGGTATCGGTAGGATGTTTTATATGGACTGTATTTTTAGGAGCTACAGCATCATATAAAGAAAAAGCGTTGATAGGGGTAGAAGTTTTAACACAAGCACTTCCATTTAAAGGAAGAAGGGTTTTAGAATTAATAATCTATAGTTTTTTATTTGTTTTAACTACAACTCTATTTTACTTGAGTTACAATTATACAATAGAGTCAGATAAGATTACTGCGGCATTAGAGATATCTTACGTATATATCAACTCATCTATAGTAGTTTCATTCGGATTGATGTCTTTCTATTCATTAGAATTTTTGGTCAAAGATATAATTTTATTTATGGATGAGCAAAGAAAAATAGAAAAAAAATAATTTAGTCGAAAAGGAAGTGAGAAAGTGGAAGGTTTTTATCCAATAATAATTTTATTTATATTGTTTTTTTTAAACATACCGATAGCCTTTGCATTAATGGGTGCATCGATGTATTATTTTATCTTCGTAGATAATATTATGTCAATGAACATGATCATGCAAAGATATGTAACATCTATCGAATCGTTTCCATATCTAGCAGTACCGTTTTTTATAATGGTAGGATCGGTAATGAACTATTCTGGAATCAGTAATAGTTTGATGGCAATGGCAGAAGTATTAGCAGGCCATATGGCCGGTGGATTAGCTCAGGTAAATGTAGTTTTAAGTATGATGATGGGTGGTATTTCAGGATCTGCTAATGCAGATGCAGCTATGCAATCCAAAATATTAGTACCAGAAATGAGAAAAAGAGGGTTTAGTGCCCCCTTTTCAGCAGCAGTAACGGCAGCTTCATCTTCTGTCAGTCCAGTAATACCACCTGGAACAAACTTGATTATCTATGCATTGATAGCCAATGTATCTGTATCAAGGATGTTTTTGGCAGGATATACACCTGGGATATTGATGACATTAGCACTTATGATAACTGTTCATATAATCTCTAAAAAAAGAGGGTATTTACCATCAAGAGATAAAATGGCGACTCCTAAGGAGATAGCTATCCAGTTTAAAGATTCTATTTGGGCATTATTAATTCCATTTGGTATTATATTAGGAATGCGTTTTGGTCTATTCACTCCTACAGAAGCAGGAGGAATGGCCGTATTATTTTGTGTAGTAATAGGAACATTTGTATATAAAAAACTAAAGTTTAGACATATCCCAATTATTTTAAAAGATACAGTATATGGTACTGGATCGGTTATGTTCCTTATTATAGGAGCTAAAGTATTTGGTTACTATCTGACTTTAGAAAGAATACCTCAATCTATCACAACATTTTTGATGGATTTTACAGATAATAAATTTGTATTATTAATAATTATAAATTTCTTATTATTATTCATAGGAATGTTTATAGAGGGTGGAGCAGCGCTTATTATATTGGCACCACTATTAGTACCAGCAGTAACTAGTATGGGAATAGATCCTATTCACTTTGGAGTAATCTTAATAGTTAATATTATGATTGGTGGAATAACTCCTCCATTTGGATCTATGATGTTTACGACCTGTACCATAGTCGGCGTCAAATTAGATGATTTTGTAAAAGAAATAATACCGTTTATAGTAGCTTTAATGATAGTGTTGTTGGTTCTTACTTATTCAGCACCTATAGCTATGTTTATACCAAATTTACTGGGGTAGATGAATTATGTGTAAATTGAAAAATAAAAAATGCTTTATATTTGATATGGATGGAACTATCTATTTAGGAGACCATTTTATAGATGGTGTTATTGAATTATTAGAACATATAGAAAAAATAGGAAAGAACTTTGTATTTTTAACTAATAATTCTTCTAAAAACAGTGGAGTTTATTGTGAAAAGTTAAAAAAAATGGGATTTGAAGTGGAAGAGGATAAGATATTTACTTCCGGTGAAGCAACCAGGATCTACATAAATAAGTTTAAACCAGGAGCTAAAATTTATTTATTAGGAAATGAATATTTAGAGGCTGAGTTTAGAGAAAATGGATTTACTTTAGTTAAAGATAGAAACTGTAATCCAGACTATGTGGTATTGGGATTTGATACCACTTTAACCTATGAAAAAATCTGGATAGCCTGTGATTATATAAAGGATGGAGTGGAATTTTTAGCCACCCATCCAGATTATATATGCCCTTTACCTATGGGAAAGAGTATGCCGGATACCGGTGCTATGATAAAGATGTTTGAAGCAGCTACAGGTGTAGCTCCTAAGATTATAGGTAAACCGAATAAACTTATAATAGAGTCTATTTTAGATAAGTATAAGTTAGAACCAGAAGATGTTATTATGGTAGGAGACAGGCTGTATACAGATATGAAGTTAGGAGAAAATGCTGGGATAGATTCTATCTTGGTGCTTACAGGGGAAGCTACAGAAGAAGATGTAAAAACTTCTAATATTTTACCGACCTATATATTTGAATCGGTAAAGACAATATATGAAAATTTAAAATAAAAATTAAAAGGAAGTTTTGTAGATTAGGATATACAAAGCTTCTTTTTTAAAATTTAGTAGATGGTATCCGTTGAGGATAGATTAGGGCTAGGGTAGCCCGTGCAGGGAGTGGATAGATGATGGTAATGACGCTTTATGGAATGGATTTTTATGAATTTATGCTTCGATTATTTATAGCCTGTGTAGTTGGTGGGTTGTTTGGGTTAGAGAGAAAAAGCAGGGGAAAACCTGCAGGGATGAAGACAAATATGTTGGCCTGTGCAGGAGCAGCGATAGTATCTGTGATCCAACTTATGATATCTAATAAAACAGCAGCAGTAGGTTTAGATATTACAAGTCTAAAAGCTGATCCCACAAGATTAACAGCACAAGTTATATCAGGGCTAGGATTTTTAGGTGCTGGGGTAATTATGACAGGAGGAGATAAGGTTAAAGGTCTTACTACTGCAGCAACTCTTTGGCTGGTGGCAGTATTAGGGATAGGAATAGGATATGGATTTTATTACTTTATACTTCCAGCTTCTGTCATGATACTATTCCTGTCATATCTAATAAAGAAATTTGAAACAACATTTATTGATAAGAGGAAGATAAAAAAAATAATCTTAGAATATGAACATAGTGACGACTTAGAGAGTGTAATTAAGGAGATTGCTAAGGAAAAGGATATAAAGATATTGGTGGACAAAAAAATAAGCGAGATAGATGAAGGGGAAAATATTATTATAAAAAAAATAATGCACTTTTCATTGCCTAGATATGTCAGCTCAAAATATTTTTTCAATATCATAGGAAAGTTTGAAGAGGTCATAAGTCTGACTCGGATTAATTAATAAAAAGAGTCAAAATAAGAAAAAATACATTTTTAAAATAAAAAATTGTAAAAATAAAGGTTATAGTGTATAATTACGGCATAAATTAAATAGAAGCTAGAGATGAAGAGAGCTGAACAAAACGGAATATACATATTCTGTTTTGTTCAGCTATTTTTGTTTTTAAATAAAAATTAGATTTAGTTATTTTTAAGGAGGTAGCAATGCAAGATATTTTAATAGTAGGAGCAGGAGTAATAGGGGGATCTATAGCAAGGGAACTTTCAAAATATAATTTGAATGTGGTGGTGTTAGATAAGGAAACAGATGTAGCTAATGGAACAACTAAGGCTAATTCGGCTATTATACATGCGGGATATGATGCTACAGAAGGAACCTTAATGGCTAAATATAATGCCTTGGGAAATGCAATGTTTGATAAATTAAGTGAAGAATTAGACTTTCCATTCAAAAGAATAGGATCATTGGTAGTTGCAAACAGTGAAGAGGAAAGAGAACATATAGAGGAATTATTAGAAAGAGGAATAGAAAATGAGATTCCAGGAGTAAGAATAATAGAAAAAGATGAATTGCAAAAAATTGAACCAAAGATAAATAAAAGTGCAGTTGCAGCACTATTAGCTCCTACAGGGGGGATAGTAGGACCATGGGAAATGACTATAGCCCTTATGGAAAATGCTGTAGATAATGGAGTGAAATTAGACTTAAATACAGAAGTTTTGGATATAGAAAAAATAGAAGGTGGATACAGAGTAATCACAAATCAAAAAAATTATGAAACTAGATGTATTATAAATGCTTCTGGAGTATATGCAGATAAAATTCATGGAATGGTAGCAGAGGAAACATTTAAAATAATTCCTAGAAGAGGACAATATTTTGTTTTAGATAAAACACAAAAGGAATTAGTTAATCATGTTATATTCCAATGTCCAACTAAATTAGGAAAGGGTGTTTTAGTAACTCCCACAGTTCATGGGAATGTATTAGCAGGACCAGATGCAGAAGATTTAAATGACAGAAAGAACTTAGCTACTACATCAGATCGATTAGATTTTGTAAGAGAACATGCATTGAAATCTATAGAAGAGTTAAATTTTAGAGAAGGTATAAGAAATTTTGCAGGACTTAGAGCACAGCCTAGTACAGGTGATTTTATAATTGAAGAGGTAGAAGGAGCTAAAGGATTTATAGATGTAGCGGGGATAAAATCACCGGGATTGTCATCATCTCCAGCTATTGCAGCAGATGTAGTAGAGATAGCTAAAAAGATCTTAGGAAATGTAGAATTAAATAAAGAATTTAAACCTAATAGAAGAAAACACTATGAATTTATAACTGAAACTGCTTCAAAAAAAGCAGAATTAATAGCAGAAGACAATAGATATGGAACTATGATATGCAGATGTGAAAGTATCACTGAGGGTGAAATAGTAGATTCTATCCATAGAAATGTAGGAGCAACTACAGTAGATGGTGTTAAAAAAAGATGTAGACCAGGAATGGGGAGATGTCAAGGTGGATTCTGTGGACCTAGAATACAAGAGATCTTAGCTCGTGAATTAGGAAAAAGCTTAGAAGAAATTGTATTAGATAAAGCAGATTCATACATATTAACTGGAGAAACTAAAAAATAAATTCATTAGAATAAAAAATTAAAAGACAACTCTTTCCTTATTGTGGATTCTCCCGATTGAGGAGTATGAAAATTTATTTTTAGTAAATAAAAATTTTACGATGTCAAAAGGGAAATCATAGTTTAATTATTTAGCTTAGGTTTCTTTATCATATTTAAAATTCATTCTAACTAGAATTAATTTTAATATTCGTGAATCGAGAAACCTAAGAGGAAGAGTGAGGAGGAAATAGATGAAATATGAATTAGTAGTATTAGGTGGTGGACCGGCAGGGCTGGCTGCAGCAATAGAAGCTAAAAAAAATGGAGTTAAAGAGATACTTATTATTGAAAGAGATAATGAGTTAGGAGGGATCTTACAACAGTGTATTCACAATGGATTTGGATTACACGAGTTCAAAGAAGAACTTACAGGGCCTGAATATGCTCAAAGATTTATTCATCAAATGACTGAAGAGGGAATAGAATATAAATTAGATACGATGGTATTAGATGTAAGTGAAGATAAAAAAATACAAGCTATCAACTCTACAGATGGATATATGGAAATAGAGGCGGAAGCTATAATCCTAGCTATGGGATGCAGAGAAAGAACTAGGGGAGCTATAGCTATCCCAGGAGATAGACCTTCAGGAATATTTACAGCAGGAACAGCTCAAAGGTTTGTAAATATGGAAGGATACATGGTAGGTAAAAAAGTAATTATCCTAGGATCTGGAGATATCGGACTTATTATGGCTAGAAGGATGACATTAGAGGGAGCAAAAGTAGAAGCAGTAGTAGAACTTATGCCTTACTCAGGTGGACTTACACGTAATATAGTACAGTGTTTAGAAGATTATAATATACCATTATTACTCAGTCATACAGTTACAAATATAAAAGGTGACGGTAGATTAGAGAGAGTAACAGTGGCAAAGGTAGATGAAAATAGAAAACCTATTCCAGGAACAGAAATTAACTATGATGTGGATACACTATTATTATCAGTAGGATTAATTCCAGAAAATGACCTTTCTAGAAATGCAGGAATTGTATTAGATAGAAGAACATCTGGTCCTATTGTAAATGAATCTATGGAAACATCTATTGAAGGAATATTTGCATGTGGAAATGTAGTTCATGTACATGACTTAGTAGATTTCGTAAGTGCTGAATCTAGAAGAGCAGGAATGAATGCTGCAAAATATATAAAAAATGAAATTAAAAGAAATGAAGAATTTATAGAGATAGATGGAACGAATGGAATCAGCTATACAGTTCCTCAAAAGTTTAGAAAAGAAAACATAGATAAAGGGTTAGAAATATTTATGAGAGTCAGAGAAGTATTGAAAGATGTAAAACTAGAGGTAAGATGTGGGGATGAAACGATAATGAGTTTGAAAAAACCTCATATGGCTCCCGGAGAGATGGAAAAAATAATGATTCCAAAGATTTTCATGGATAAAATTAATACAAATAAAATAGAAGTTACAATAAAGAGATAGGAGGAGAAAAGATGAAAAAACTAATATGCATAGTTTGTCCAATGGGATGTCATATAGAAGTAGACGAACAAAATGACTATAAAACAACAGGGAACAAATGTCCTAGAGGAGCTATATACGGTAAAAAAGAATTAACTGCTCCTACTCGTGTGGTAACTTCTACCATTAAAATATCAGGTGGGATCCACAACAGGGTGCCGGTAAAAACAGCGGGAGATATCCCGAAAGAATTAAATTTTAAATGTATGGATTTAATAAATACCTTAGAGGTTAAATCTCCAGTTAAAATGGGAGATATAGTTAGTGAAAATATTTTTGATACAGGAGTAAATATAGTAATAACAAGAAATATGTAAGTTAAAAAGATAGAGTTTTCTAATTGAAAACTCTATTTTTTTATCAATTTTTATATATCGGAAAAGTAAAAGATAAGATAAGGTATTATTTATAATATTAAGCACTAAATATTCTTACTATAATTATAGTAGCTCTTGAAAAAACTACCAAAATGGAATATAATTATAGGGAATAATAAATTAAAAGGGGTAAGTATATGGAAAAGATCATGGGAAAGGCTATTTTTGAAGGTATAGTAATAGGGGAACCATATCTAAGAAGGAAAAAACAGGCGATATTGGAAGAGTATAAGATAGAACCACATATGTTAGAAGATGAGATAAAGAGGTTTGAGGTAGCTATAAAGGATGCCAAACAAGAGCTTAAATTTTTAAAATCATCATTAAAAGGAAAGGTAAAAAGTAATGATTTAAAGATTCTAAATGTACATCTTATGATATTAGATGACCCCGTATTAATGTCAGAAATAGGTAAAAGATTAAAATTAGAATTAGTTAATATTGAAAAAATTGTAGCAGATGTAGTGGAATTTTATGTGGATATGTTTAAAGATATGAAAGATCCTGTCTTCAAACAAAGAGCTGTGGATATTCAAGATGTCGGGGAAAAGATAATAGGTCAATTGATGGTTGAAAACTGTGAATTACATGAATTGGATAATAAAATTTTGATAACCAAAGAAATCTTACCTTCGGAACTATTTAAGATGCATCATGATAATATTAACTTATTGGGAATAGTTACTGAATATAGTGGAGCAACCTCCCATGTAGCTATTTTGGCCAAGACTTTTGGAATCCCTACCCTTATGGGGGTAAAAAATGTAACTCAAATGGAATGGGAAAATAAGATAATATTAGATACTAGAAAAGGTGATCCTTGTGTAATTAAAGACCCTACAGATAAGCAAATTATAGAATACAAGAAGGAAAAAGCAAAGTTAGAAGCTGTAAGAGAAGAAAATAAAAAATTAAAGGGATTACCTGCTATAACTAAAGATGGTATAAACGTGATTTTGAATGCTAATATTGGAGGGATAACAGATCTTCTATCTCTAAATAATAGTATGGCAGATGGTGTAGGACTTCTTAGAACAGAATTTTTATATATGGAAAGTAAGTTTTTCCCTACAGAACAACAGCAGATAGAATTATATGAAAGAGCTTATAAAAAAGTAGAGAAATTGCAGGGCGAGAGGGAACTTACCATAAGAACTCTTGATATAGGTGCAGATAAACAACTTCCTTACTATGAAATGCCCTTTGAAGGGAATCCATTTTTAGGATTTAGAGGGATCAGGTTTACTCTAGCTCACGAAAATATATTTAGAACTCAGTTAAGGGCAATCTTAAGAGTTGCAAAGGATAGAAAAATTAAGGTTATGTTCCCTATGATCTCTAATCTGCAGGAGATAATTCAAATAAAAAAAATACTGATTTCAGTAAAAAAAGAATTAGATAATGAGGGTTTAGAATATTCCGATTATATAGAAACGGGGATAATGGTAGAAGTACCTTCTGCAGCATTTTTGATAGACAAATTTTCAGAATATGTAGATTTTTTTAGTTTAGGAACCAATGACTTAACTCAGTATGTGATGGCGGCAGACAGGCTCAGTGCTGATGTTGCTTATTTAAATGATTATTTTGAACCTGCAGTTCTTCGAACTATAAATTATATAGCCAAAGAAGCTATAAGACAAAAGAAAAAAATAAGTGTTTGCGGAGAGATGGCTAATGATCCAATGGCTATAGCAGCCCTTATGAGTTTTGGAATAGATAGATTTAGTATGTTATCTACATATATACCCATGGCCAAAAGAATGATTTTAAGGATGAATAGTAGCGATCTACAAAATAAATTAAAACCTAAATTACTAAATTGTAACAGTGGAAAGGAAGTTAAAGAGATTTTAAAAGAATATATAGAGGTGATTACAGTTGAAAACGATAGATGTAGAGATTAAAAATAAAGCAGGACTACATGCAAGACCATCTTCATTATTTGTACAGACAGCTACTGAATATGATTCAGAGATAATGGTTATTTGTGACGATGAAGAGATCAATGGTAAAAGTATTATGGGACTTATGTTACTGGCTGCAGAGCAGGGAAGAACATTAACTATTACAGCCGATGGTGAAGATGAAGGTGCGGCATTAGAAGCACTAAAAAAGTTAGTAGAAGTAGACACCTTTAATGAAGAATAATTATATATTAAAAAGAGCGGAGAAAATGGGATTTTGTTTTGGTGTAAAAGAGGCTGTAGATCTGGCTGAAGCCATAAAATCAGATCAAAAAATATATATGCTAGGGATGTTGGTTCATAATGAACAAGTAATAGAACGTCTAAAGTCTAAGGGTATTGTAGTTGTCACAGAGGAAGAAGTCCTAGAGGGAAGAGATGAAATTTGTGAAGGAGATTCTATAATAATTCGTGCTCATGGGACAATAAAAAAAATATATGAGATTTTAAATCAAAAAAATGTTAGAATATATGATGTAGCGTGTATTTTTGTAAAAAGAAGTAGGGAAGAACTTATAAACCATGAAAAAAATGGATATAAAATCATCTTTATAGGAGATGAATTTCATCCTGAGGTAAGGGGGATAATATCTTTCGGATATGATGTAAAAGTAGTAAAAGATTTTGAGGAATTAAAAAAAATAAAATTTAAGGAATCAGAAAAATACTATATATTAGCTCAGACCACTTTGAATAAAAATCTCTATAAGGAGATAACTGAATACATAAAAAATAAATATGAAAACTGTAAGGTTGGAAATACTATTTGCGGGGCTACTTTTGAAAGGCAGAAAGCGGTAGAAAAACTTTCTACGGAAGTAGATGTGATGCTCATTATAGGTGGAAAAAATAGTTCAAATACAAAAAAATTATACAATATATCTAAAGAGATAAATGAGAAAAGCTATCTGGTACAAACTTATGAAGACCTAGATTTTAAATGGTTTGAAAAAGGTGATAAAATAGGTATAACAGCAGGTGCTTCCACACCTGATGAAATAGTTGAAAAAATAGAAAGTATATTATTAGGAGGACGTTGTAATGGTTGATAACACAGATAATTTTGAGGAATTAAGCTTTGAGGAAATGTTAAATCAATATGCACCAAAGCAGGTACAAAGAGGAGAAATAGTAGATGCTGAAATAATTAGTAAGGAAAGAGATTATTCTTACTTAGATATAAAAGGAGCTACTGAAGGAATAGTTAGAACTGAAGAGATTACTGAATTTGAAGTAGGAGATATGATCAGAGTAGCTATTACTGAAGATAGTGATGATGAAGGACATATTAAAGTATCAAGAAGAGCAGTTGTACAAGAGGAAGCTGTAGTTAAATTAGAAGCTGCCCTTGAAAATAAAGAAGTAGTAACTGGAAAAATAGTAAGAAAAGTAAATGGTGGATACATAGTAGAAATAATGTCTCACTCAGCATTTATGCCTAATTCTTTATCTCAAATAAGAAAAGACTCTACAGAAAATGTAATTGGTTTAGAAGTAGAAGTTATAGTTAAAGATATTAAAACAGAAAGAAATAGAAAGAAAGTTTTAGTTTCTAGAAGAGACGTAGTAGCTATGGCAGAAGCAGAAGCATTTGCTAAATTGAGTGAAAATCAAATCGTTGAAGTAGAAGTTAAGAGTGTATTAAAGTTTGGATTATCTGTAAGAGTAGAAAATGTATTAGGATTTATCCATATCTCTGAAATCTCATGGGGTAAGGTAGACGATTTAAATACTTTATATAAAACAGGAGATAAGATTAAGGCTCAAATCATTACATTAGATGCTGAAAAGAAGAGTCTTAAATTATCTATCAAACAATTATCACAAGATCCTTGGGCAACAGCAGCAGATAAATATTCTGTAGATACTACTGTTGAAGGAGAAGTTACTAAAATTGTTAAATTTGGAGCTTTCGTTAAATTAGAAGATGGAATCGAAGGATTAGTTCATATATCTGATTTTTCTTGGAATAATAAAAAAATTAACTTAGGTGAATTTATTTCAGCTGGAGATAAAGTACAAGTTAGAATCTTAGATTTAAACTCTGAAGACAAAAAATTAAAATTAGGAATCAAGCAATTAAGCGTAGATCCTTGGGTTGTTATTGATGAGAAATTCAAAGAGGGAGATAAAGCAACTGGAACAATAGTTGATACTAAACCTTACGGAGTTTTCGTTGAAGTTGAAGAGGGAATAGATGCATTTATCCATACATCTGATTTCGCTTGGACTAAATTAGAGAACAAATTATCTGTAGGGGATAAGGTAGAATTCCAAATCTTAGCTATTGATAAAGAAAACAAAAAAATCAAAGGTGGAATCAAGCAATTAACTAAGAGTCCTTGGGATATTTTGTCTGAAGAAGTAGGAGTAGGAAGTATAGTTACTAGAAAAATATCTAGTATAGCTGACTTCGGAATCTTCATCGATATGGGACATGGTTTAGATGGTATGATCCATATCTCTCAAGTTTCAAAAGAATTCGTTAAAGATTTAAAAGAAAAATTTGAAGTTGGTCAAGAAGTAACTGCTGAAGTTATTGAAATCTCAGCTGCTGATCAAAAGGTAAAATTATCTATCAAGAAGATAGAATTAGATGCTGACAAAAATGAAGATGCAGAATTATTAAAGAAATATGGAATGACTGAATAATTTTAAAATTATAAAATATATTATTAGGAGATGACTTAGGTCATCTCCTTTTTTTAAATGGATAAGAAACCGAAATAGGATATAAGAGTAATTTGAATTTTATGGTATACTCTTACTAAATAATTTAAAGATATTTAAGGGGGATTAGGAGATGTTAAAAGTTTTGTTGGAGAGAAGAAGTATCAGAAAATATAAAGAAAAAAAAGTAGAAGAAGAAAAAATAAAACAAATATTAGCTGCCGGGAAAGTAGCTCCTAGTGGAAAAAATAAAAAACCATGGGAATTTGTGGTAATAGAAAATAAAGAGATCTTAAAAAAATTATCTATGGTAAAACCAAAGGGGGGACTATTTTTGGCAGAATCTCCTACATGCATTGCTGTAGTAGGAAATGAAGAAATCTCCGACACTTGGGTAGAGGACTGCTCTATAGCATCAACATTCATTCAATTAGAGGCTTGTAATCAAGGGCTGGGGTCATGTTGGGTACAGATGAAGAATAGGTTCACTAAAGACGGAGGAGATGCAGAGGAGATAGTTAAAGAAATTTTGGAAATCTCAGATAATAAAAGAGTGCTCTGCATAATTTCTATAGGATATCCAGATCAAAAAATATTTGCATATAAAGAGGAAAATTATCTATAAGGA
>NBMF01000004.1 GCA_002084825.1 Fusobacteriia bacterium 4572_74 | reverse complement strand
ATTTAAAAAACAACTAATTTTTCTTCATTTTTGATTATTACTTCGAATAATAATCTTTTTTTATACCCATTCGTAATAATATAATTCCTTAGTATATAAAAAAAGGGAAGGTATAAACCCCTTCCCTAAAAAAATATTAGTTCTTAGCTTTTTCTACTAATGGTCTTCCACCTTTTCTAGTAGCATTCAACGCATGGATAATATCCTCTGCTTCAGAATATGGAACTGTCATAAATGAAAATTCATTCATAATTTTAATATCTTTGATTTTTCTTCCTGGAACTTTAGCTTCTTTATTAACAATAGCTAATAATTTTTTAGCATCTAAATCGTCTTTTTTACCCATCCCGATAAATAATCTAGTTTGGTTGTCTAAAGTCTGTCTTCCGTTTCTATCGTTTCTTCCATTTCTATCGTTTCTATCGTTTCTATCGTTTCTATCGCTTCTTCCATTTCTATCGTTTCTTCCATTTCTATCTCTTCTATCATTTGATCCCATATTGTTTCTGATCTTTCTATAAGTTTCCTTATCAAATTCATCATCATATACATGTCTTAATAATGCTGCAATTACTTCTACAGGGTCACTTTCTACAGATAGCTCAGCTGCCATTTCAGAATATACTGAGAAATCCTTCTCTGAAATTATCTCTCCTACACAAGCATATAAACTTTCCTTCTTAGCTTTTAAAACTTCTTCTATTTCAGGAATAGTTGATTTTTTAATCTCTGCATTAGCTACTCTTTTGATTCTACTTAATTTACCCATTTCTCTAGGAGTAACAAATGTTATAGCCACACCTTTTTTACCTGCTCTACCAGTTCTACCAATTCTATGTACATATGCCTCAGCTTCTTGTGGTATAGAATAGTTAATTACATGAGTAAGGTCATTGACATCTATTCCTCTTGCTGCTACGTCTGTAGCTACTAAAATACTTACATTTTTTGTTTTAAATTTTCTAAGAGTTCTTTCTCTTTGAGCCTGTGATATATCTCCATGGATTCCTTCAGCTTCATACCCTCTTTCAATAAGTTTGCTTACTACACCATCTACATCATTTTTAGTTCTACAGAATACAATTCCGTAGAAGTCTATTTCTACATCTACTACTCTACAAAGAGCTTCAAATTTATCTCCATCTCTTACTTCAAAATAAATTTTTTAACATTTCATCCGCTTCATCTAAGATAAAGAAATCTAAGTTATCTATTACTAAAGTTTTTCTTCTGATATGGTCTTGTACTCTTCCTGGAGTTCCAACTACGATATCTACTCCTCTTCTAAGAGCTCTGATCTGTTGATCCATTGCTTGACCACCATATACTGGAAGTACAGTTAATCTTCTTTCCCCTTTTAAAGAATTGATCTCTTCTGCTACTTGAATAGCTAATTCTCTTGTAGGTGCTAAAACTATTGCTTTTACACCTCTTTTGTTTTCATCCATCTTTTCTAAGATAGGTAATGAGAAAGCTGCTGTTTTACCTGTCCCCGTTTGTGCTTGACCTATAATATCTTTGTCTCCATTAAGAAGAGCAGGGATAGTAAGAGCTTGTATTGGACTTGGCTTCTCAAATCCTTTTTTTTCTAAAGCTACTAATGTTTTATCCGACAATCCTAATTTTTTAAATTCTACCATTTTTTCCATTTTTCACATCCTTATGTTTTATTAAGGCAGGATCAAATTTTATGCTATATATAATGTTTTCACAAACAATTTATTCCATACGTGGGTATTCATTCGATCTTAAAATCAATACAATTTGAGTCCACCTTTTATTTAAATTAACATCATAGTGTATCATATTAATCGAAAAAATACTAATTTTATTTAAAAAGTGTTTGCTTTCTGTCTTTTTTTCTTTCAAATTTAAATCTTCTCAAAATAAGCAACTAACCTAAAACATTAATCTCTATATTTGGTTCCTAAAATATCATCTATGAAAATCAAGAAAAAAAGAGCACCTAAGTGCTCAAAATCTATATTTACAGCCAAATGTTATTTTTGTTGAACTATACAAATTTTTTTCTTCTTGCTGAAGTATTCCAATATTCTGATAATTATATTTCCCATATAATATCTCTATCTCAATATTTTCAAAAGGAACTCCTACACCTATTCCATAATTTATCCTCTGTGAAATATTATCTAAAAACGCATTAAAAGCTACATCCTCTCCTTCAACCAAGTTAACTCCTATTGAAAATAAATAATAGGGTGAAGATTTATCTTCTGGATTTAATAAATATTTTAGTTTTGCATAATAAGGAATTATTTTTGTGCTAATCCCCACATTTATATAGGGCTCTTTCCCTGACACAAATTCTAATCTTCGATAAGTCTCTGCTGGTATCCACACCTCTCTCTCTATCCTAACCAAGAAAGAATTATCTTCCTCAATGTTTATTATTTTTCCCTCTAGAGAAGGTAGAGGATCTTTGCCAAAACATATTGCACAATATGCAAATACTAACAAAATAAAACTATATTTTGTTAAAATAATAATCGACTCCTATAGAATTTTCCAAAGATAAAAATGTCTCTCCCTCTTTAAAAGTATATTCCTCTAAAAGAATATATTTTATTCCATCCTCCTGATAAACATATCTAAATTCTAGATCATTAAGTTTTTTTCTATTCATAGAATCCATTTCAAATTTCATATCTTTTTTAAAAAAATTTTTCAAAAATTCTCCATCTTTTTTATCTAATTTACATGGGAAGCTATCTTTTTTCATCAATATTTCTAGAAATTCTTTTTTCATAAAAACACCTCAATAAATTTATTTTATTATTTAAATATTATACATTTAATTTTAATTTCCTTTTTATATTTTTTTCTTTTCCCCAACTTCCTCTAAAAAATTTTTTATATTTTCATTTTCCCTTTTATTTACTATATGTCTTCGTACCTTCATGGTCCCTGTATAAGTCTCATCCTCTATTGTAAATCTAGGAACCAGTAGTATATCTCTTGGTTTTTGATATGAAGCCAAATGATTTGTTAATCTTTTTACTTCACTTTTTAATAAAATATTCAATTCACTTTCATGTGTTTCATCATAATTTTCTGGAACTGTTAAGCATGCATATAGATTTTTACACCCATCCCCTATAACCATCACATCATTTATAAAATCTGATTTTTTTAATTCATTTTCAATAAATTCCGGATGGATATTCTCACCACCTTTTAAAACTATCATATTAGTTTTTCTGCCACTTATATATAATTTATCATCTTTATAATAACCTATATCCCCAGTATGAAGCCAGCCATCCTTTATCACTTTAGCACTTTCATCCTTATGATTCCAATACCCTTTCATGACACAGTTCCCTTTTAAAAGCAGCTCTCCCTTGAGATCCTTTCCTTTATTTCCCGATTTACCTAAAAATGTGAAATCTCCAATAGATTTATTTAAGAGCCACTGCAACAAGTTCCCTACACTTCCATAACAGTAATCCTCTAAATTATCTACACTGACAACTGGTGATGTTTCGGATAATCCATATCCCTGCATTACAGGTAGTCCTAAATAACCAAAATATCTTTGTAGGTTTATGTCCAGTGCTGCACCTCCAGAGATAAATTCTTTAAAATTTTCTCCAAAAACAGATCTTATTTTTACCAGTAATTTTTTATCCAAGATATCATAGATCTGTCTATAGTCTTCATTAGGAGTAAAATCATATCTATCCCCTTTTACAAGTGGTGCAATTTGTAACAACTTTTCATAACCCTCTACAGCTTCTGTCCCATTATTTTTTATCTGCTTTTCTATACTTCCTTTTATCATCTCTAATATTCTTGGTACAGCCAGTATTATAGTAGGCTTAAATAAAGGAATATTTCCAACAAAATTTCTTGGATTTTCTGTAAATCCTAGACTAAATCCACTGCTTATAGCCCCTATAACTTCTACAGTCAAGGAAAAGCTGTGCCAATAAGGAAGAATTGAATAGAGACAATCATCGGCAGTCAATTTTTTTATATTAACGATCGACCCTCCATTATTAACTAAATTTTTATGAGTAAGTATTACTCCTTTTGGATTTCCAGTAGAACCACTGGTATATATAAGAGCTGCTACATCCTCTGAGTTAATATCATTCCCTTCTTCATAACTTGAATTTTTAGACAATTCATCCAATCGTTCTAAAAGAATAATCTTTGCTTCTGGATAATTTTTTTTTATTTTTTCCTCCAGTGAAGAAATTGTCAAAATAACTTTTGGAGTTGAATCCTCCAGTATAAATTTTAATTCTCTCTCTCGGTTATTTTCATTTATGGGAACAATAATAGCTTCCGCCATCCATACAGCATAGAGAGATTTCAATTGTTCTATAGATTTAGGAGTTATTATTCCTACTCTATCGTCTTTTTTTATCCCTATTTCTTTAAGATAACCAGCCAATTTCAAAACTTTTTCTATTATTTCATCATAGGTATAATTTTTTGAAGTTGATTTGATAAATATATCCTCTCCATATTCCTCTTTTGCTTTTAATATACATTCTTTTAGTGTTTTCATCTCTAATTCTCCTATTCTTTTTTATTTAAATTAAATTTTAAATACAATTAATATCAAAATCATACACTTAATTATAGCAAATTTTAAAATTAAATTAAAGGACAGGAAGCGGAACAGATAAATTATAGTACAATATATAAAAATAAGAATTTGCCTCTAATAGGTCAAATTCTTATTTTTATTTTAGTCTAAAGTTTTTTATTATATATTTTTCAATCATTTATTTTTTTCTTTGTTGTACACTAATCCTATTCCATCTCCAAATGGTAGAAGTACAAAATCTTCATTTTCATGGAGATATTCAATAAATTCATTCAATCTTCTAACAATAGTCCTAAACCTTTTAGGATAATCATTATATAAGTAACCTCTAAACATTATATTATCTATAAATATTATTCCATCTTTTTTTAATAATTTATAAGAATCTTTATAAAAATCCATATATTTTCCTTTGGCTGCGTCTATAAAGATAAAATCAAAAGTATCATTTAATTTTGGGATCTCTACAAGGGCATCTCCTAAAATTTGATTTACTCTAGAAGTATACCCCATCTTTTCAAAATTTGCACGAGCTTCGTTATACCTGTCTTCATCTATCTCTAAAGTTGTAATAGTTACGTCTTTATTCCCCTGCAACATTACACTCCCTGAATATCCAATGGCAGTTCCAATTTCTAATATATTTTTGCTTTTATTGGATTTAATCATAAATTTAAGATACTCAGCCACTTCCTTTGTAACAATAGGAACGTTGTGCTCTTTTGCATACTCTTCCATCTCAAGAATAACTTCATTATTTTCTTTGATTTTAGAAATTACATACTCATTCGCTTTTATTAAATCATCTATCATAAACGTCTCCTTTTTATAAAGAAAAGGCAGACATAAAATCCACCCTTAATATTATTATATTTTTTACTTTTCTATTTTCTTTAATTTAACCATATAGAATCCGTCTAAGAATTCATCGAATATATTTAATCCGCCTAATTTATCAAAACTTCCATTTACATTAGAAGATATCTCTACTTTTTGCACCTCAAAGTTAGAGTTTGTCTTCAAAAATCTAGTTACATTTTCAACATTTTCCTTATTTAATATAGTACATGTACTATATACTAGAATTCCTCCTACTTTTACCACTTTAGCAGCAGAATTTAATATATCCAGTTGTAATTTAGCCAATTCTTGAACATTTTTCATCTTCTTTGTATAAAGTACTTCTGGTTTCTTTCTAATTACTCCAAAACCACTGCATGGTGCATCTACTAATACCTTGTCAAAAGATTCTGCTCCAAACTCTACATCTACTAATCTAGCATCCATAAGTTCAGGGTAAATTATATCTATTCCCATTTGCTTAGTTCTACTTTCAATTAATTTTAACTTATGCTCATGAATATCAAGAGCTACTATTTCACCATCATTATCCATCATCTCTGCCATAGCCATGGCTTTCCCGCCAGGAGCACTACAAGCATCTAATATTCTTTCCCCTGGTTGAGGATCTAAATATTTAGCAGCTAAGAATGAAGATGCATCTTGAACCGTAATCTGACCTCTTTTGAATTCACTAGTTTCTAGTATCATTCCTGAATCTATATAATAAATATCCTCTACTTTTTTTAATATTTTTATACCTTTAATCTCTAATAATGCTAAAAAATCTTGTTCATTATAGTTTAATTTATTTATTTTTACACTTATATTAGGTATTTTTTTATAAGACTTCAATATCTCTAAATAATTTTCCTTATGTTCCCATTTGATCTCATCAAAAAACCACTTTGGATAAGATAAAATTATATCTTCTCTTCCTTCTTTCAATAATTTTTCTATATCTTCATCTTTTTCTCTGATAAAAGATCTAAGTACACCATTTACAAAGCTTCCTATAAATGTCCCACCTCTTAATTTAGCTACCTCTACTCCTTCATAAACTACTCCTGCATCATCTGAGTCCATAAATTGTATTTGATACATAGATAATCTAAGTAAGTTTCTCACCCATAATTTATCTATAGTTTTTACTCTTTTATCTATTGAATAATCTAAAAACATTACATTTCTAATAGTTCCATAAAATACTTCAGTAATAAATCCTTTTTCTCCACGAGTTAATCCCGGAAGTTCTGTCTCTTTTTCTTTAAAATAATCATTCAATAATATATTTGAAAATTTTCCATGCTCATACTGTGATAACAATCCTATTATATCCATTTTTAAACTCAAACTAACACCTCTTTTAATTTATTTGCTAAATATTATACCATAAATCTGAAAAAAATTGATAATAAATAGTTAATAAGAGTATATATTTTTTTCTAAAAAAAATATATACTCTTATTAACTAATATTTCGTGCAGCTGGAATTATTTAAAATACTATATTCTTCAAATTAATTAGCTCAAAATATAGGTTTTAAAAAACTACAATAACTTTTCTTGACAAGAGTTGTTTTTTGTATTAAAATTATACGGAAACGATTCCAAAATAAAAAAATTATAAATCCAGTACCTTTAAAACTTAAATCACTAATCATACAAATAAAATCATTACTATTATACTTACTTAGTGTAAAATTTTAAGTTTAATTATAAAATTTAAATGATTAATTCGCTATAGGCGAAGGGGGGAATAAATATGTTTGAAAGAAGCAGTGGGATATTGTTACATATCTCATCTTTAGGTGGAGATAGAGGAATAGGAACCTTTGGCAAAGAAGCTTATGAATTTGTTGATTTTTTAAAAAAATCAGGACAAAAATTATGGCAGATTTTACCACTGGGGACAACTTCATATGGCGATTCTCCGTATCAATCTTTTTCAGCCTTTGCAGGAAATCCTTATTTTATTGATTTAGAAGAGTTAATAGAGAGAGGTGGACTCGAGAGACAAGATGTGAAAGATACAAATTTAGGAGATAACAGAGAATATATAGACTATGAAAAACTATATGAAAACAAATTAAAACTTTTGGAAAAAGCTTACTTAAATGAAGGGGAAAGTTTTTTAGAAGAGATAGAACAATTTAAAAAAAAACATATCTACTGGATAGATGATTATGCTCTATTCATGGTATTAAAAGATAAAAATAATGGTGTAGAGTGGACAAAATGGGTAAAGGAAGAAAAATTTGCCCATATTAATACTCTAAAAAAATATAGAAGAGAGCTTAAAGGTAGGATAGATTACTATATCTACTTGCAATATTTATTTTATACTCAATGGGGAAAATTAAAAAGCTATGCTAATAAAAATAAAGTAAAAATAATAGGTGACCTGCCTATATTTATATCTGGTGACAGTGTAGATGCATGGTTAAAAACAGAGTTATTTTTGTTTGATGAGAAAAAAAATATAAAGGTTGTGGCAGGGTGCCCGCCAGATGCTTTTAGTAAAACAGGTCAACTATGGGGAAATCCAGTGTATAATTGGAAAATTATGAGAAGACGAGGGTACTCATGGTGGATTGAAAGAATGAGGGCAGCGTTTGAGCTATATGATATGGTAAGGATAGATCATTTTAGAGGATTTGAATCCTATTGGGAGATTCCAGCAAATGCTTCTACTGCTAGACTTGGAAAATGGGTAAAGGGACCAGGAATAGAGGTATTTAAGGCTATAAAAAATGAATTAGGAGATCTACCTATCATTGCTGAGGATCTAGGTTTTTTAACCAATAGAGTAAGAAAACTTTTGAAAGATAGTAAATATCCAGGGATGAAAATATTGGAGTTTGCTTTTGATTCAAGGGAAGAGAGTGACTATCTTCCTCATAAATATCCTAAAAATTCTGTGGCTTACACAGGAACACATGACAATGAAACCGTGGTAGGATGGTATGGGAATATAGCAAAAAATGACAGAGAACATGCTGAAAAATATTTGAAAAAATATTTAAAGTTAAAAAAGTTTGAGGTTGAAAAAATAAACAATGTATTCATAGAAGCTATTTGGAAATCTAATTCTAATTTGAGTATAGCTCAGATGCAGGATTTTTTAGGATTGGACAATAGAGCCAGGATGAATATACCGTCAACACTCGGGAATAACTGGAAATGGAGATTAAAAGGTGATGAACTTACCGATGAATTAGCTAAAAAAATAAAGGAAATTACAATTAAATATGATAGATAGAGAAGAACAGCTAGAAATAAATTTTGAATGTGAAAAGTAAGTCTAAATTATTTTTAATTTCGCTATAAGCGATATGGAGGGAAATACATGAAATTTGAAAAAGATATAATCAAAACAGGTTTAGAAAAAAAATTATTGGTTAAATATGGAAAGAAAATATCTGAGGGACTGGATTTTGAAATATATGATGCATTGTCTCAAACAATAATGGAAGAGATAGGTGAATCTTGGAAAGCCACTAAAGACCTATATAATGATGGGAGAGAAGCTTTTTATTTTTCCGCAGAATATCTAATGGGAAGAGCATTTAGTAATAACTTAATCAACTTGGGAGTATATAAAGGAGTTAAGGAGTTATTGGAAGAATTAAATGTTGATATCAATAAAATAGAGGGTGCTGAATCAGATGCAGGACTAGGTAATGGTGGATTAGGAAGATTGGCAGCTTGTTTTATCGAATCTATGGCAACTTTAAATCTACCTGGAACAGGATATGGTATTAGATATAAATTTGGTATGTTTAAGCAGCAATTTGAAGATGGATTCCAAGTGGAATATCCAGATAACTGGTTAAAATATGGTGATCCTTGGAGTCTGAGAAAAGATAGGGATAAAATAGAAGTAAGATTTAATAAAGATGAAAGTGTAATGGCAGTGCCTTACGATACACCTATCATTGGATATGGAACTAATAATATAAATACACTAAGGTTATGGCAGGCAGAAGCAGTAGAGGAATTAAATTTAGGTGAATTCAATGAACAACATTATGTAGAAGCTATGAAGGAAAAAAATGATGCAGAGAATATATCTAGAGTTTTATATCCCAATGATGATACTAATGAGGGGAAAAAATTAAGATTGAAACAACAATATTTCTTTACCTCAGCATCATTACAAGATATCATTAGAAAATTTAAGTTAAAACATGGAACTGATTTTAGTATGTTACCAGATTTTACAAGTATCCAATTAAATGATACCCATCCAGTGGTAGCAATACCTGAATTAATGAGAATTCTAATAGATGTAGAGGGATTATTGTGGAAGGATGCATGGGAAATAGTTACAAAAACGTTTGCATATACCAATCATACAATCTTATCGGAAGCTTTAGAAAAATGGTATACAGAGTTATTTAAAGAGGTATTACCTAGAATATATAATATAATCGTAAGGATTCATGTACAATTTCAAGAGTTGTTGGAGGGAAAATATCCAACAAATTTAGAAAGGCGAAAAACGATGGCAATAGTCGATGAAAATACTAATTTAATTCATATGGCCTGGCTTGCAATTTATGGATCTTATGCTGTAAATGGTGTAGCAGCATTACATACAGAGATATTAAAGAATGTAGAATTAAAAGATTGGTATGAATTATACCCAGAAAAATTCCAAAATAAAACTAATGGAGTTACTCAAAGACGATGGCTGTTAAAATCTAATCCTGAATTATCTGAATTGATTACAGAATTAATTGGTGACAATTGGATTACTGATTTGAGTGAATTAAAAAAACTAGGAACTTATGTTACAGATGAAAATATATTAAATAGATTTTTAGATATAAAAAATATAAAAAAAGAACAATTAGCTGGATTCATAAAGGAAAATACAGGAATAAATGTAGACACTAACTCTATATTTGATATACAGGTAAAAAGGTTGCACGAATACAAGAGACAAATATTGAATATATTTCATATAATGGATCTATATAATAGAATAAAAGAAACACCTGAGATGAAAATAACTCCTAAAACTTATATCTTTGGAGCTAAGGCAGCATCTGGATATTTTAGAGCTAAGGGAATTATAAAATTAATCAATGAAGTCGCAAAGACTGTAAACAATGATTCGGATGTAAATGGAAGAATAAAGGTTGTATTTGTAGAAAACTATAATATTTCACCAGCTGAACTTATATTTCCAGCAGCAGATATATCGGAACAAATTTCTACAGCAGGAAAGGAAGCTAGTGGAACAGGAAATATGAAATTTATGATGAATGGAGCTCCTACACTAGGAACATTAGATGGAGCAAATGTAGAGATAGTAGAAGAAGCAGGAATCGAGAATAACTTCATCTTTGGAATGAAGGTAGAAGATATAATAGAGTTAAAAAAATCTGGATATAATCCAAATAAAGTTATGAATGAAACTAAGGGATTAAAAAAAGTAATAGATCAGCTAATAGACGGGACTTATAGTGATGGTAACACAGGAATGTTTAAAGAATTATATGATGCACTCTTGGTAGGAGCCTCTTGGCATGCACCAGATAATTATTTTGTATTACAAGATTTTGATGATTATAGAAAAGTTAGAGATAGTATCGATGGTGTCTTTGAAGATAGACTAGGATGGGCTAAGAAAGCATGGATGAATATATCCAATGCAGGTAAATTTACAAGTGATAGAACAATAGCTCAATATGCAAAAGAAATATGGAAAATAGAGGGAAAAAGAATATAATTATATCTCTTATCTTTGATTTTAAAAGTTTATAAATATTAAAATATAGGAAGAGAAAAGGTTATTAAATAAAATCAAAAGGAGGTTTTTAGTTTATAAATACTAGAAACCTCCTTTAAATTTATTATATTTTTAAAAAAATATGGTAAAATAATAAGAGATATGGAATATAATTCTTAAACTTTAAAAAAAAAGATAGAATAAATTAGAATTAAGAAATCTAAAAGTAAATCTAAAACTAGTCACAGATTGCATAAATTTACATAAATTGAATTAATTGATAATTGGGGTCAAATATATATATAATTCGTAACAAAAATAAGGGATTGAATTTACCAGTTATTAGTTATTAGTTTTAAGTTTGTGCTAACCACATAGGAGGAGTTATATGAAATATATATATATTTATATAGGTATTATTAATATATTAACTTTTTTAATTTTTGGAATAGACAAGTATAAGGCTAAAAAATATTATTCCAGAATATCGGAAAAAATATTGTTTCTCCTCTGTTTTATAGGTGGTGGAATAGGTGGATTTATTGGAATGTATACCTTTAGACATAAAATAAGAAAATGGTATTTTAATCTATTGGTACCGATATCAATAGTAGTAGGAGTTTATGGATGGTATTATTTTTATAAAATTTTTATGAATAATTAATAACTTTGATAGTAGTGATTACCGATTGGAATTTAAAATATATAATGTACAATTGACAATGTATAATGAAAAAGTAAAAAGTAAAAGACTAAGTCGCAGATTATACAGATTAAAAATCTTAGTATGGAGATTTTATGGGTGAAAATTGTGATGGGGAAAAAATTAGAATTATAATTAAAAGGAGAGTATTAAAAATGAAGATAGAAAACGGAAAAAAAGTAACTTTAGATTTTATATTGAGAGATGATAAGGGAAATTTATTGGATAAAACTACCAAGGGTGATGAGTTAAATTTCACCTATGGTGATGAAGCTGTAGTTGCAGGGCTAGAAGAAGCTCTTTTAGGGAGAAAAGCAGGAGATAAATTCAATGTTAAAATAACTCCTAATAAGGGATATGGAGAATATGATGAAAATCTAACTATTGAGATGCCTATAGAGGATTTTGATGGGATGGGACTATATGAAGGATTGGAATTTGAAGCTGATACAGATGATGGTGTAGGAGTTTTCACTATAAAAGAAGTTATCTCAGAGGAAGATAAAGTGATCGTAGACGGAAATCACCCCTATGCAGGAATGACCCTTAATTTCCAGATAAAAGTAATAAAGGTTAAGTAAAACAGTAACGTGATTTTACATTCAATTAGAGAAAATTTATATCTTTAGAAACTTTAAATACAATTGTTGCAAGATCCGATTTTATAATTTCCTAAACAATAAAAAACTCCTTAGTTGCTCCAGCAGATAATCCTGCCACTATATGTTTTTGCAGATACATAAATAAAACAGCAATAGGTACAGCAATCAAGATAGACGCTGCTGCAAACTGTGTAAAGTTGTCATTTGCTCTACTTGAGATCCATTCAAAAATCCCAACAGCTAGAGTTTTTTTCTCTGCACTTCTAAGTAATAGTTTGGGAAAAATAAAGTCAAACCATGGTCCAATAAAATTTGTCAACGCAACAAAGACAACTATCGGTTTGGTAATAGGCATAATTATCTTTAAAAATATAGTTAAATGCCCTGCTCCATCTACTCTAGCTGCCTCATCCAAACTCTTAGGTATTCCATCAAAATATCCTTTTACTAACCATGAATTATATGGAATTTGTCCGGCAACATATACTATCAAAAGTCCTGCATGTGTATCCATAAGACCCATCTTAGTGATTAAAATATAGATAGCTGTCATAGCTAAGAAAGATGGAAACATCTGTAACACCAGCATCCCTATCATAGCTTGTTTTCTTCCTCTAAATTTATATCTAGAAAATGTATAGGCTGTAAGGGTTGTGATAATAACTCCAAAAATCATATTCAACGTTGCTATTTTCAATGTATTCATATACCAAATTGGGAAATCTGTTTGAGAAAACAAAGCTTTATAATGATCCAGTGTCAAGGATTTTGGTAAAAAGGTCGAACTGTAGAGACTGTTTCCAACCTGCATGGATGACAATATAATCCATATTAGGGGCATAAATACACTGACTGTTATCAATATTAAACCGAGATATGTTAATCCATCTAAAATATTATCTATAATTTTTGTTTTACTCATTACATCATATCCTCCTCTGTGAATGACTTACTTTTCATAAATTGATACGTGGAAAATGATGCTATAAAAATAAATAAAATTATTGATATCACTGCCGCCATCTGAAATTGACTTTGATCACTGGTTAATTTAAATATCCAGGTTATTAAAATATCTGTTTCCCCTGCATATCTCAAAGCCGAATTGGTAGGCTTTCCATTTGTTAACAGGTATATTGCTCCAAAATTGTTAAAGTTATATGCAAAAGTTAATATTAATACAGGTGCTGTCTGAAACAATAATAACGGTAACGTTATCTTCCAAAATCGAACCCATTTAGATGCACCATCAATCTCCGCTGCTTCATAGATTGAACTTGAAATATTTGTCAGAGATCCCGATAATAATACCATAAAATATGGTGCTCCAAGCCACGTATTGATCAGTATCAGACTAACTTTTGCTAATAATGGATCTGTTAAAAAAGGTATCTTGTCAAATCCGAAGCTGGCAATTAAATTATTAACAGGTCCAATTCCACTAAATAGTAATCTAAATACCAAAAGAGAAATAAATGCCGGAACAGCATAAGGCAGGATAAATATAGTTCTCCAGAAACCTTTGAATTTAATATTTTTTCTGTTCATCATAAGTGCCATGATAAGTCCACACGAATAATTTAACAACGTTGAAAGAATAGCCCATACAATTGTCCAACTTCCTACTTTTATAAATGTTTTACTCCAAATTTTTAATTCAAAAATATCTATAAAGTTCTTAAACCCTACCCAATCCACTAAATTTCTAGGCGGGATATGATCTGGTGCCGAATAATTTGTAAAAGCTACTAGGACAGTCACTAATATTGGTAACAAAATGAAAAACAAAACACCCAATGTAGCAGGTGTTAACATTATAGATACAAAGCTGCGATCGTATACCTTTGTTAAATATTCTTTTGTTGTCATATAAGATTTACCATTATCCATCTCATGCCCTAGTCTTTTAGCATCTTTAATATTCCATATATATAACCCCAACAGAATAAACAACATTATAATAGTTACAACACCCTCAATCAGCAAAAAAATTGAATGATCTCCCTGTATAACTTGGAATCCTTTCGTTGTCTGAGAAGTTTCCCCTAGGGTTATAATTCCCCAAATCCCTTTTATCATCCTTGGCATCTTTATAAGATATAATAATTCAATTATAAATAAAACTATCCCCTTAAGAAAATATTTATTATACAACTGCCCTAGTCCCATAAAAAGACAAGACAGCAATATTGATCTTTTTTCCCTATTCATCTCCTACCTCTTTTCTACATATTATTTGAGCACATGTTAAAACAAGTGCTCATTAAATTTATAACTAGTTTCTAGTTTCCATCTGTTCTTTTATAATTTTAGTCATATTTTTTAACCCTTCTTCAGTTGTTACCTTTTCATTCCAAATATCTGTAACTGCTGCTCCTGCTGGTTCCCAAATTAATCCCATCTCAGGAATCGCAGGCATAGGTACTGCATATTGTGCTTGCTTTAAGAAAGCTTTTGTGTATTTGTGATTAACAATCTCAGGTGCATCTATCAATGCCTTAACTGGCGGTAATTGATTGGTCATCTTAAATCTTTCAATTAACATCTCATCAGAAGTTGCAAATTCAGCAAATAATTGAGCTGCCTTTGGATATTTAGTATATGAGTTTACTAATAAAGTTCTGATTCCAGAAAAAGAAGCTGGATGTTTTCCATCAAATGTAGGAATTGGCGCAACATCAAAGTTAATTCCTGATTTTTCTGCTCCTTCTAATCCCCATGGCCCATTTATAATAGCAGCGACCTTCCCTTCTGCAAATAAACCTGTCATAGCATCATAACTTACATCTCCTGCATTTTCAACTGAGATAGGTTTTAACAACAACATCTCATTTATTCCCTTAATAGCTCCTTCATTATCTAAACCTATATCGTTAGCATCTTTTCCATCTTTTCCGAAAACATATCCCCCATCCATAGCCATGAACATATGAGCATAATAAAAGTTAGGAATGTCCCAGAAAATTCCAAATTTATTTTGAGATTTATCTCTCAATAAATTTTCCATGATAAGCCCTGATTGAACTAAATCTCCAATTTGATCATGGGGTGCAGCAAAAACGTCTGCTGCTGTTCCTGCTGGTCCATCTTGAATCACTTTATTTTTAATAGTAGATATATTGTTTTCTTCTAAAACAACATGTACTCCATATTTTTCTTCATATTTTTTTGCTGCAAATTTAATATATTCTCCAACTGTTCCCTTGGATTCTCATACCTTTAATACCGCACCATCTTCCGGTACAATTTCATTAGTTGTTGTCGTTTGATCAGTTTTTACTTCTTTAGGTGTTTCTTTGCTTTCTTCCTTTCCTCCACATGCTATCATCCCAAATGATAAGATAAAAATCATCATTCCATATAAAAATTTTTTCATTTCTGCCCCCTTTTAAATTTTTTGGAAACGTTTCATTTCGCTTCTAATATAGAGTTTAATTCATTTTTCCCAAAATGTCAACCGTTTAGTATTAAAATAAAACAAAATAACAACAATTTAACACTATCATTATTAAAAAGAGTTTTATTTTTGCAAAAAGTGTAGTATACTAATCTTAGGTAAAACGTTTTACCAAGGGTGGTGAAGATGGAAAAATTAACAATTAAAGATATTGCTAAACAATCTGGTTTCTCTGTATCTACCGTTTCTAACGTCATAAACGGAAAAGGAAAATGCAGCCTGAAAACTCAAAAAAAGATATTTGGTCTAATGGAAAAGGTAGGGTATAAGCCTAATTGCGCAGCAAGAACCTTGGCTAGTAAAAAATCTAACTTAATTGGAATCTTATTTCCTATTGAAAATGAAATTTTTCAAAAAAATAACTACTATCAAAAAATAATAAATTCAATAACTTCTGAACTTTCAAAAAAGTCGTATGACCTGGTAATTGGAAATAATATCAAAGAACTCAACATATTGGAATGGGCATTAAAAAGAGATTTAGAGGGAATCATTATCATTGGAGATCTGGATGCTTCCAAGGAAAAAGATCTTAAAAAAATAAATATTCCTATAGTTTTTATAGATAACTACAAGAATAATCTCTATGGTGTTAATTATATTAACAGTGATGATACCATTGGAGGGTTTAATGCCACTGAAATTCTGGCTAAAAATAATTGTAAAAATATAGCCTTTGTTGGAAGCGATGATATAGAGGTTCACAGCAGGAGATATCTTGGATATCAAAGTGCTCTTATAGAATCATCTTTGGGGGAAGAAAGACTGTATCTGGAACAACCCTCCTACCAAGGGGGCTTAATATTGGGAGAAATGATCTCTAAAACCGATATAGATGGTCTATGTATAGCTTCCGACATAATGGCATTTGGGATAATATCATCCCTTTTAAAAAATGGTAAAAAAATACCTGAAAATATAAAAATTATAGGATTTGATAACACGGATTCATGTGAGTATACAACTCCTACTCTGAGTTCTGTAGATCTAAATTTTTCTACTAAAGGAATAGTGGCAGTACAGATGATCTTTGAGGAGTTAGAGGGTAAAAACTTTTTAAGAAATCAATCGATAGATTTAAATATAGTATTGAGGGAAATATATACAGGGGGATAAAAATGGCAGTAGTAAAATTAAAAAAGGTAGAAAAAACATATCCAAATGGATTTAAGGCAGTTCATGGGATAGATTTAGATATCAAAGATGGAGAATTCATGGTATTTGTCGGTCCATCTGGTTGTGCAAAATCTACAACTCTTAGAATGATTGCTGGATTAGAAGATATTACTGGTGGAGAGATAATCATAGGAGATCAAGTTGTAAATGAACTATCTCCTAAGGATAGAGGTATTGCCATGGTATTTCAAAACTATGCACTCTATCCCCATATGACTTGTTATGAAAATATGGCATTTGGTCTAAAAATACAAAAATTACCCAAGTCTGAGATAGATGAAAGGGTAAGGGATGCAGCTACAAAATTAGAGATAACTGATCTATTGGACAGAAAGCCCAAGGAGATGTCTGGTGGGCAGAGACAGAGGGTAGCAGTAGGAAGAGCTATTGTTAGAAAACCTGAAGTTTTCCTATTTGACGAACCACTATCAAACTTAGATGCAAAATTAAGAGTCTCTATGAGAGTTAGAATCACTCAATTACATCAAGAATTAAAAGATGCTGGTCAGCCTGCTACCATGATCTATGTTACTCATGACCAAGTAGAAGCTATGACTATGGGAGACAGAATCTGTGTATTAGAATATGGTGTTATCAAGCAAGTAGACACTCCTATCAACCTATACAGCAGACCACAAAATAAATTTGTTGCAGGGTTTATCGGTTCACCATCTATGAATATCATTCCATCTGAATTATTGATGGATGGAGGGAAGGTTGCTGTGAAAGTAGGAAAAACTATCTTACACCTGCCAGAGGAAAAGGCAGAAAAAGTAAAGGATTATGTGGGGAGAAAAGTGTGGTTTGGAATCAGACCAGAGCATATAAGATCTCATGAAACTCATCCAGAAAAGGAAGAGTACATAACTGGAAAAATCTCTATCGTAGAGCAAATGGGGAATGAGGAGTTTATTTACTTCACAATAGATGGAATTCAATATTCTGCTAGATTAACTTCTGAAAATGTTAAAGAAACGGGAAATAGAAAAAATTATAACTTCTGGTTTGATATGGAGAAATGTCATATCTTTGACTATGAAACAGATGAAAATATATCTTTAGTATAAAAAACAATAAAAAAAAAGGTGACTCATATTATGCTGTAACCTGTAGACTAAACACTAGAAAAAAAGTGTCAAAATTTACAGGTTTTTTGTATATTTAAAAATAAAGGTTAAGGAGTTCCAAATGTCTAAAAAATTATTCACTTAAAAGAAAATTAAAATACTATCTAAAAATTAAAATATTTTAAAAATCTCATCCAAATCTATTGTCTATGCTATTGAATTTAAAGAAAAATTTATTGAAGAATATTCTAAAGAGAAATTACTCAGAGTAATCTTTGAAGAAAATGATCTTGATATTAAAATCATTGGCATTAAAAGAGTTGAGTAGTCTGCACAAAGATGAAAAAATAGAAAAAATAAAAGCTAAAATTAAATTTTTAAAAATTGAGAATTTAAACAAGAAATCCCTATGAAAGCAATGTCAACAGATATTAGTTACTTAGCTTATGGAAGTGGGCTGAGAATATATCTATCAGTAATTAAAGATGACTCCTGTAAAATACAGGAATCACCTTTTGAATACTTAAATATTCCTCCACTCTTTTTTATTTTTCAGATCCTGCTGTCACTCCCTCTATAATATATTTTTGCGCAAAGAAATAAAATATTATTACAGGTATTACAGCTAATAATAATCCTGCCATGGCAAGATGCCATTGTTTCGAATATCCTCCAAAGAAAAGATACATTTTCAACGGAATAGTTTGTGTTCCTTTCTTATTTATCATAAGCTGAGGTAATAAAAAGTCATTCCAAATCCAAATTATATTTAGGATCGATACCGTCACATGAATTGGCTTTAACGTAGGGAATATTATCTTCCAAAACACTTTCCAAGGCCCGCAACCATCGATCCTTGCGGCTTCCTCCAGTGATATTGGAATATTTTTTATAAAGCCATGATAGAGAAATATAGAAAGACTCGATCCAAATCCCAGATACATAAATACTATTCCCAACCTATTTTGTAATCCCAGCCTCCCCATAAAAGCTACCAAAGGCAGCATGACAGCCTGAAAGGGCACCAACATAGCTGCGATAAACAAATAAAATATAATATTACTCATCTTTGATTTTGTCCTAACTAGAATCCAAGCAGCCATTGAAGAAAATATAACAATTAAAATTGTACTGGTAATAGTTACAAACATCGAGTTAAATAATGCCGATCCAAAGAATCCCTCCAGACTGAAATTTTTCCCAATCCATAAAAATGATAGTTTATTCATAGCTATTCTAAAGTTATCTAACATCCATTCCTTGGGTAATGTCAGTGTACTCCCAAATAGCTCTCTCTTAGTTTTAAAGGCATTGACTATTAAAATATAAAATGGTGATACAAATAAGATAGATGTAAGAATTCCTATGATATATAGCAAAATTCTAGAATTTTGTTTACTTTTCATTACATCTCCACCTCTTTTTTCTTATTTACATATACCTGCACCATAGTAATAGAAGCCACTAACAAAAAGAATACAACAGCTTTTGCCTGAGCAGCACCATAGTTAGTAAAGGTATATGCTGTTTTATAGATATTTAAAGCCAGCATCTCTGTGGCTCCTCCAGGTCCTCCATTTGTAAGGGACAAATTTTGATCAAATAATTTAAATGAATTTGCTAGTGTCAAAAACATACTGATAGTAAATGCTGGTGCTACCATTGGGAATATTATATGTCTTGTTTTTGCCCATCCGTTGGCACCGTCTATATCAGCTGCTTCCAGCAGACTTTTAGGTATATTTTGCAGAGCTGCAATATAAATTATCATCAAATATCCTGACATCTGCCAAATCATGATTATTACCAATCCCCAAAATCCGGTATTAGCATCTGCAAGCCATCCCTGAAAGAATGTCCAACCAGTAATTTCACCAATAGTTTGAAATACCCCCATAAATATAAATTGCCATATAAAACCTAATATTAACCCCCCTATTAGGTTAGGCATAAAAAATATCGTTCTCATAAAGTTAGATATCTTTAATTTTTTCGTTACCAAGAGTGCCAAACTAAATCCTATTGCATTGATAGCAATTACAGATACCACTGTAAATTTTGCTGTAAAGATAAAAGCATTTCTGAATCCCTCATCTTTAATAATTGCAATATAGTTAGTAAATCCTATAAAATCAGGTACTTGATCCATCCTTCCATTCCATTCTGTAAATGAATAGTAAACTCCTATAACTAACGGTATCACTACCACCATTAAAAATGCTAGCATTATTGGTCCTACAAATAAGCAGAATGTTTTTTTATTATAATTCATATCTATCATTCCTTTTTTAGAAAAAAAGAGGTTTCCCCCTTTTTCTTATTTATTAATTTTTTATCTCATACTTTTATTTTCTACTCTCAACCCATGAAGATTTGGCTTTTTCTAAAACTTCATCCCAAGTAATCTGTCCATCTATATATTTTTGTAATTCCACTCCCAATGTTTCCATTCCCCATCCTGTAGGATATCCCATAAATACCCAAGGGATAGTGTTCCCAGCTTTTGAGAATGCCATAATATCTTTAGCCAATGGATCTTTTGGCTGTAAGTTTTCCCCGTCAAATCCTTCATACGGTGGTATAAAGTTAAATTCATTGATCACATAATCTTTTCCAGTTTCAGAAGTATATACCCAGTTTAAAAACTCTTTAGCTGCTTTTATTTGAGCTTCACTTGAGTCTTTATTTACAGTCCAGTACATTGGTATTCCTACTGGTAACACATTTTCTTTAGCCCCTACTATTGGCATAGGCAGGAATCCTATATTTTGTGCTAATTTTTCATCTATTCCTTTAATCGATCCAAATGCCCAGTTTCCTTGCTGAGTCATAGCCACTTTCCCCATAGAGAATAATCTTTCTACCTGTGTAGAATAATCAGTTGCATTTATCGGCTCTCTACCATAGTCTACCTGTAAATCAAATAGTTGTTTCATACCCTCAGAATATGTGAATTCCACCGCTTTAGCATTATAAGCTTTAAATACACTTCCAAACTCTTGTGCTAAACCTACATTCGAATAATGTAATCCTGTTACCCAAGTTTCCTTTCCTGCAGTTGCAAATACAGCTTCCAACCCTAACTCTTCTTTTTTAGAATCCAGCATTTTAACAGCAGTTTCTAAAGATTCATAGCTGATAATAGTTTTTGCATCTATCCCGGCTTTCTTTAATAATTCCTTATTATATATAAATCCATATCCCTCTTGAGTAAATGGCAATCCGTATACCTTCCCATTTAATGTTGCTCCACTTAAAGCTCCATCAAATGCCTTTCCTGCTAATTCCATATCCGATAGATCCACCAATTTATCCTGCCAATCATAGACGTCTTGTGGCCCTCCTACATTAAATATAACAGGTTCATTCCCCGATGCCATCTTAGCACGAAGTGCCGCACCATAGTCATCTCCTCCACCTACAGTTTCTACATTTATCTCTATATTAGGATGAGTTTCCATATATTTTTGAGATAGTTTGTCAAATTGTTCTGCTATCTCCACCTTAAATTGAAATATATCTACTACCGTTTTTTCCTCTTTTTGATTTGTTCCACCACCGCAAGCTGTAAGAAGCATAGCTCCTCCAACCATCAATCCCTTCATATAATTCTTCATATTTTCCCCCTGATAATTTTATTTTGTACTCTCTCTTTCTATCATATGGACTTTTAAGCAAATATCTTGTTTTTTTATTTTTTTATCTTGTTCATTTTTTACATCTTCAATGAGTAATTTAGCCGCCATCTCACCCATTAATTTTCTCGGCTGTTCAATTGTAGTTATGGATGGATAGTAATATTTACTCTCCTCTATCCCATCAAATCCAATTATAGAAATATCTTCTGGAATCTTATACCCATTCTCTAATATATATCTCGCAGCTCCTATGGCCATAAGATCAGATATAGCAAATATTGCATCTGGTTTTCCCAGTGAAAACATCTTTTTGGCACCTTCATACCCACCTTTAGCTGTATATTCACCTTCACATATAATTTCATAATCTAATTTTGCTTCTTTTATGGCATCTTTATATCCTTTTATCCTTTCAAGAGCCAATTCATCTTCATAGTTTGAAATAATGGTTCCTATTTTTTTACACCCTGTACCTATCAAAAATTTTACAGATTCATAGGCAGCTTTTCTGTCATTTATGCTTACCGTATGAAATTTATCTGAACACGAATTATCTATTGTTGTAGAAGCTAATACCAACGGAACCTTTATCCCCTCTAAATTATCTTTAGATTTTCCTCCTAAGTAGATTATTCCCTTCACATCATAATCTATCAATGTTGATACCGCTACCTGAAAATCTTCTAATTCTGTGTAGTGGACCAAGGAAGTTAAATTTTCTTTTTTTAACTCCCTGTCTATTCCACATACAACTTCATCAAAAAATGAATTGGGATATCCAGTAATCAATATCCCTATTATATTATTTTTTTTTCTTTTTAGATCTCTAGCTAATTTATTGGGTTTATAGTTTACTTTTTCTATTATCTTTAATACTTTGTTTTTTGTCTCTTCTTTCACACTTGGATGATTATTAATTACCCTAGAAACGGTTCCTACTCCCACTCCTGCCATCTTAGCTATATCTTTAATTGTATATTTAGCCATCTCTATCTCCCCCATAAATCATTTGTTTTTATTTTAAACTAATTTTCCATTAAAAACAACTTTTAGGAGGTTAAATGCTATTTTAGAACCAGATCTCTGCTTGTACACCAAAGTTCCAACCCTCTTGATTGTCGTAATCACTAAATTTAGAAGCCATATCATCTTGGTAATCATCATTCCAGTTGGCATATGTAACAAATGTTCTTATCTCTGGTCTTCCCCAGAAATCATCTGTATTCAACTTAAATGTAGGAGCAAATGTTAACTTAGATATTCCACCTTGCCTATCTGTGTTATCATTATCATATTTAGCATAACCAGCTTCAAATTGTAATTCAAAATTCTCATTTATCTTATATACCGGTCTTACAGCAAGGTTATAATAGTTAAAGTCATATTCTTCTCCATCATCATTCACTGTATCCATATTGTTATGGTATACAACTGTAGTCATTATATCCCATTTATTATTGATTCTATTTTGTCCCATTGTTCCAATTTCCCAAGCTGTTTCATCTTCATAGTTATTCCCAAATCCACCAGCTCTACCTAATTCTGCTCCTAAACCATACCCTGCTTGACCATAGATCTTAGAGAAACCAGTGTCCATACCATAATATCCTGGCAAGTTATATCCCGCATACCCTTGGTATCCAGATTCAGCCAGCTGTTTCCGGTTTTTTTGATTAGGACCAGTAGTCCCTGCTTCTCTATCTCCATTATCAGCAGATATATGTCCTGCCAATTCTAGATCCCAGTTTCCTGTTTTATATCTACCATCTAAAGTATATACCTGTGAGTTTATATCTAAATTTGAAGATCCTACCGGTGTAAAGTCTCCAAAATCTCTTCCTATGAAAGCTAGATCCGAGCTGCCGTTACCTAATTTAACATTTTGTATCCCTATACCTGTACCAGAAAAATCTCTTAGATAGTCATCTGTAATATGGATATCTTCCCTACCGTAAAATCTTTTCCCTGCCCACAATACAGAGTCATTGAAAGCTCCTGTAAATGTAGGCAAATTTCCCATCTCAACAAATGCATTTCTAACATGTACATCTGAATTTTCAGAATCCCAGTCATTTAAATTTCCACTTTCATAGGCCAACAATGCATGAAATTTTGCCCAAGATTCATTTTCCATATATATATTTTTAACAAATTCTAACTCACCATATGTTTCACCTTCATTTCCCAATCTACCTGTAGGATGAAACCCACCTATAGGTGACCATTTATCAAAACTAGATCCTCCATGTCCTTCTGAATCCATTATTACTCCTGATCTCGCATATCCATGAAATTCAAAACTTTTTTTATTATCGTTCTCTTTTCCTACTTTATTTTCTTCATTTTTTGTTAAAATATCTTCTACCCTCTGTGTTACCATTTCATCTAATTGATCCATTGTTATAGATGTCACCGCTACTGGAGTTGATTCCACTCCTGTATCCGCCGCCATCGTCACTGTACTAGCCAACAATAAAGCTGCAATACCAAAACCTAATTTTTTCATTTCATTCCCCCTTTTATAATAAATACTTAAATTTTGGAAACGTTTCATTACGCTTCCATTATTAGTTTAATTCACTTTTCATAAAAAGTCAAATTAAATTTGTACTTTAATCATTTTTCAAGTTTTATTTTAAAGCATTAAAAACTATTCTTACACAAATAAAATAAAATATAAATCAAAACAAAAAGGATTGGTCGCCGACCAATCCTTTCCACTATTTTATCTCTATTAAACTTAAATTTGCTACCCTGTTAAATATAGTATTTAAAGAAGTTAAAAGTGATAATCTATTATTTTTTATATTCTCATCTTTATCCATTACCATCACTGAATCAAAAAAAGCATCTATTATTTCTTTTCCTGAAAGGATAGTCTTTAAATAAATTAGATAATCATTCTTACCTAAGATCTCTTCAGATATGCTCACAAACTCCATATAAAAATTATAAAGAGATTTTTCAGCATCTTCTTTTAGAAGTTCTTCATTAATATTTACCTTATCTTTATAGTCTTTAGATATATTTCCAACTCTTTTTAAAAGAGAAACTAACTCATTAAAGTTTGCATTAGAAGACACTTCATTCAATGTTAATAACTTCTTCTCTACCTCTAGTAAATTTTCATTTTTAACACTTAAGACAGCCATGATAAAGTCTCTTCTGTATCCTTTATCTAAGAAAACATTTATTATTCTTTGATTCATAAATTCCATTACATCAGTTTTTACTTTTTCCTTGTTTTTTTTCAATACTCCATCTGTTTCTAAAACATTAAGACTTAGATTTATAAGTTCATCTATCGATAGATCTAATTTTGAATTAAATATAATATTTACTATTCCCAACGCCGATCTTCTAAGAGCAAATGGATCTTTTGAACCACTTGGAATAAGACCTACTCCAAAGCAACCTACTAATGTATCTATCCTGTCGCAGATACCTGTAATTACTCCCTCTATATTTTGAGGTAGTTTATCTCCCTGATATCTAGGATAATAATGTTCCTCTATTCCCTTAGCTACTTTTTCGTTTTCTCCAGATTTAAGTGCATATTCCGCTCCCATAAATCCTTGTAATTTTGTAAATTCTTTTTCTCCAATCATATTGGAAACTAAATCTGCTTTAGATAACTCTATTGTTCTCAATATATCAGATTTATTCCCTTCAAATCCTAAAATATCTATTAATTTTTCAGCTATTTTCTTACTTCTCTCTAATTTTTGGAAAATAGTTCCTAAATCTTTTTGGAATACAACATGTTTTAATTTTTCTACGTTTTTAAATAATGGTTTTTTAAGATCCTCTTGGTAGAAAAATCTTGCATCGGAAAGTCTAGCAGATAATACCTTTTCATTTCCTTTCTTTACATTTTCAGATCCGTCTATACCATTTCTCACCACTACAAATTTAGGTAATAGATTTCCTTCTGAATCCAAAATTGGGAAATATCTTTGGTGTACTTGCATAGAGATAATAAGTACATCTTGAGGTACTTCTAAAAATTCTGAATTAAATGTTCCCACTATTGGATATGGATATTCTACAAGATTCGTTACTTCATCTAAAAGTTCATCTTCAATAACTACTTTTTCTCCTACTGATGAGCAATTTTTATTGATCATTTCAACGATCATATTTTTTCTTTCTTCTATATCAATGATTACATTGTTATCTCTTATTTTTATAAAATAATCATCTATATTATTTATAGTAAATTCTTTCTCACCAAAAAATCTATGTCCTCTAGAGATCCTTCCACTCTTATATCCTTCCACTTCAAATTCAACTAAATCATTATCTGATAAAGCTAAGATCCATTGGATTGGTCTGGCAAATTTCATTTTTTTATCTGACCATTTCATAGATTTTGGAAATGTTAATCCTTCTATTAATCCCTTTAGAGCTTCGGGCAATAGTGTCTTAGTCTCTTTTCCTTTTACAAATTTCTTAGCTGCAATATATTCTCCCTTGGAAGTTTCAATTATCTCTAAATCTGTAGCCTCTATTCCTTGAGATTTTACAAACCCCATTCCTGCCTTTGTAAGATCACCATTTGATCCAAAAGCAATATGTTTTGCAGGTCCCTGGTTTAGTATATTTAAATCCTCTTGTTTCTCTGCCAAATTTAATATAGATAATACCAGTCTTCTAGGAGTCCCATATGTTTTTATTTCTTCAAAAGCTACTCTATTTTCTTTTAAATAAATTTTTATATTTTTTTCTAAATCATTTAATGCAGGCTTTAAAAACCTTGCAGGTATCTCTTCCATACCAATTTCTAATAAAATATTCATCTTTCACCTCTATTTTTTTATTATGAATTCAATCTTCACTAATTTAAAAACCTTGACACCAACTAAAATCCGTCTTCGTGTAATTCGTGGCTAGTTATTTTAAGATTCTCATTGTAAATTTACTTCTTCAAAAGTGGATATCCTAGGTCTTTTCTTGCCTGCAAGAATACTTCAGCACATCTTTTAGACATATTTCTAACTCTTAATATATAAGATTGTCTCTCTGTAACAGAGATAGCTCCCCTGGCATCTAACACATTAAATATGTGAGATCCCTTTAATACAAAGTCATAAGCGGGAAATACCAGTCCTTCATCCAATATTTTATGTGCTTCAGCTTCACACTCATCAAACCATCTAAAGTACATGTCTAAGTCAGCTAACTCAAATGAATATTTTGATTGCTCATATTCATACTGTAATCTCATATCTCCATATTTGATTCCAGGTGCCCATTCTAGATCATATACACTCTCTTTTTCTTGAATATATAGTGCTATTCTTTCTAAACCATAGGTGATTTCAACTGGAGTAATACCTAGCTCAATCCCTCCTATTTGCTGAAAATAAGTAAATTGAGTGATCTCCATACCATCTAACCATACTTCCCATCCTAACCCCCATGCACCTAATGTTGGAGATTCCCAGTCATCTTCTACAAACCTAATATCGTGTTTCAATGGATCTATCCCCAACATTCTTAAACTATCTAAATAAAGTTCTTGAATGTTAAGTGGGGATGGTTTCATTATCACTTGAAATTGATGATGTTGATATACTCTATTTGGATTTTCACCGTATCTTCCATCTTTTGGTCTTCTTGATGGTTCTACATAGGCTGTACTCCATGGTTCCGGTCCTAATGCCATCAATGTAGTATTAGGGTTAAATGTTCCTGCACCCGTTTCTATATCGTATGGATTCCCTATTACACATCCCTTTGATGCCCAAAATTGTTGTAATGCCATTATCATATCTTGAAAATTCATTCTTGCCTCCTTAGTAACTTATCCTTTTTATAGTTGTTCTTTTTTTACATCGTAAAATGACAACAAAGAAAGAGTTAATTTTTTAATTGCTTTTTCTTTCTCTCTAATATAATCACTTCTAATATCAGTAAAAATACCCCTATATTAATCCAAACATCTGCCATGTTAAATACAAACTTCCAAAGACCTCTAAAATCTGCAAAATCAACCACAAATCCTCTATATATTCTGTCTATCATATTTCCAATAGCACCTGATAATATAAAAGCATATGCATATTTTGAAATAACTTCGTGAGGTTTCAGCTGTTTTATCATAAAATATATTATTCCTATTATAGCTATTATAGCTACTATACTAATAGTAGCTATTTCCCCCTGGAATAATCCAAAGGCTACGCCATGATTTTTTACATAAGTTATATGAAAAAAATCATTTAAGATACCTATAGTATCTCCTTCAGACATAGATCTTGCTACTAATTCCTTAGTCCATTGGTCTATTCCTAAAAGGGCTACGATTAAAATAATTAATCTCATATTTACTCCCCCTATTTTTAAATTAGAGGAGAGAGGAAAGAACTCAATCTATCCTCTCTCCTCCTAATAACTTAATTATATTAAATTCTTATTTTGTCATTACATCTGTACATCTAGGACAAATATCAGCATATTCTGAATCTGTCCCTAAGTTTTCAGAGTATTTCCAGCATCTTTCACATTTTTCTCCAGCTGCATGGCTAACTCTTAAGCTTAATCCTTCTATCTCTTCCGCAATTGTAAATTCTTCTACCTTTTCATCTACAATATCAAATTGAGATACTAAAAATACCATTTCTAAAAGATCTTTATTAGATATAACAAAAGCTTTTAATTTTTCATCTGATATATGTAACTCTAATTTTGCATCCAATGCATTTCCAATTATCTTATCTTCACCTTGTCTGGCTTTTTCTAATACTTTATTTACTTCTTTTCTAAGTCCTAAAATTTTATCCCACTTAGCTCCTAACTCCTCATTGATCCATTCAGGATTAGCTTCATACCAAGAAGTCAGTAATACTGAATCTGTATCTTTAGCTACCTCTGGTAATTTTCCCCAAATTTCTTCTGCTGTAAATGATAATACAGGTGAGATCATCTTAGTCATAGCTACTAATACTTCATACATAACAGTTTGAGCTGATCTTCTAGCATTTGAATCAGTTTTTTCCACATACAATCTATCTTTAATTATATCAAGGTAGAATGCTGACATCTCCAACCCTGCAAAATAATGAATATCATTGAATAAGTTATAGAACTCATATTTATCATAGTTAGCTGTTACATTAGTTTTTAATGTCTCCAATCTGTGCAATGCCCACTTATCTATTTCTATTAAATCTTCATAGGCTACCTTGTCCGTTGCAGGATCAAAGTCATTGATATTCCCTAAAATATACCTAGCTGTATTTCTAACTCTTCTATACGATTCAGCAATTTGTTTAATTGCATTATCAGATATTCTTACATCATCACTGTAGTCTACCGATGCACACCACAATCTTAATATATCTGCTCCATATGTGTTTATTATATCCATAGGATCTACTGTATTTCCTACTGATTTAGACATCTTTTTACCATCTTTATCATTTACAAATCCATGAGTTAAGATAGTTTTATAAGGTGCATCTCCAGTAGAACCAATAGAAGTTAAGAGTGAAGTCTGAAACCAACCTCTATGTTGATCCGATCCTTCTAAATATAAGTCTGCAGGTCTTCTTAGGTAGTCTCTAGTTTTTAATACACTTCTATGAGATACTCCTGAATCAAACCATACATCCATAATATTTGTTTCTTTTCTAAGTTCTATATCTTTTAAGTTGTATTTTTCTAATAATTCTTCTCCTATTAACTCTTCAGCTGAATATTTAACCCATGCTGCCGATCCTTCTTTTTTAACTAATGCAATAACCCTATCAGCTATTTCAGAGTTAAAGATTACCTCTCCAGTCTTGTTTTTATAGAAAATAGGGATATGTACTCCCCAAGTTCTTTGTCTAGAGATACACCAGTCAGGTCTGTTTTCCATCATAGTAGTTAATCTATTTCTTCCCCATGCAGGTAAAAACTCTACATCTTCCAATGCTTTTAATGCTTTTTCTCTAATGTCTGACCCTTCTATCTTTACAAACCATTGTTCAGTTGCTCTAAAAATTACTGGTGTCTTACTTCTCCAATCAAATGGATAAGAATGTTCTATTACTTCTGTATGTAATAGATGACCTGTTTCTTTCAGATATGCTAAGATAGCTTTATTTGCTTTTTGATAGAACATTCCAGAGAATCTTTCTCCGGCTTCATCTGTTAAGTGACCATCTTGGTCTACTGGGCAGATTACTTCTATACCATATCTTGTAGCTACTACATAGTCATCTTGACCATGTCCTGGAGCTGTATGTACACATCCAGTACCAGCTTCCAAAGTTACATGATCACCTAAAATAATTAATCCAGTTCTATCTAAAAATGGATGCTTATATGTTAATTTTTCTAATTCTGCACCTTTAAATTTCTTGATTAATTCTGCACCTTCTATTCCCATATCAGCTAATGCTTTCTCTGCTAAGCCTTCAGCCATTATTAAGTTTCCTTTAGATGTCTTATAGATACCGTAATCAAATTTTTCATTCAGACAGATTGCCATATTGGCAGGAATTGTCCAAGGAGTTGTTGTCCAGATTACAAATGAAGCTTCTTCTACATCCATTGCTTTCAATGCATCAGGATTAGCTTCCATCTTAAGGAACATTGTAGGAGATTTATGATTATGGTACTCTATCTCTGCTTCTGCAAGGGCTGTTTTACTTACAGGTGACCAGTGTATTGGCTTTAGTCCTTTAAAAATATATCCATTTTCATATAACTCTTTGAATACTTCTAATTGCTCTGCTTCATATTCTGGATTTAAAGTTAAATAAGGGTTATCCCATTCACCTAATATCCCAAGTCTTTTAAATCCTTCTTTTTGCTTTTCTACCCATTTTTTTGCATATTTAGTACATTTTTCTCTAATTTTTAGAGGATGCATATCTTTTATCTTATCTCCTAATTCCTCTGCAACCTTAAATTCAATTGGTAATCCATGTGTATCCCAACCTGGAACATACGGTGCATCAAACCCTTGTAATCTTTTATATTTTAATATAATATCTTTTAGTATTTTATTTAATGCATGTCCAATATGGATATCTCCATTAGCATACGGAGGTCCGTCATGCAATATAAATTGTCTAGCACCCTCTTTTAAACTCTTCTCATATATATTTTGTTTTCTCCAAACATTTAACATTTGAGGTTCCTTATTAGCTAAATTAGCCCTCATTTGAAAATTTGTTTTTGGGAGATTTAGGGTTTTTCCATAATCTTTTTTTTCTTCAGACATTCATATCCTCCTTATATCTATTTAAAATTATTTTTATTTCTACTCCTTCATTAAGTTTCGATTTTATTTTAATAATCCCTCTATGGCTCATAATTATCTTATTAGCAATAGCAAGACCTAATCCAGATGATTCCTCATTTCCACTAGCAAATGGTTCAAATAAATTTTTCCCTAAAGCCTTCATAGATATTCCTGATCCATTATCAAAAATTTTTATTGTTATATTTTCATCATTTATCTTAGATATTATATTGATTCTACCATTTGTGACCCCAGTTATGGCATTTAGTGCATTATTTATAATCTCACGAAATGCTTTTGTGAGCTCTATAGGGTCTCCTAAAAAAGTAGATTCTTCACCTAAAAATAGAGAAATATCTCTATTTGGATTACACCTAACATAGCTTTCTACTACCTCTGTTAATAATTTATTGATTTTTAATTTCTCAAAATTATACTCCTTTTTATCGGAATAATCAAATAATATCGAATCCTCCCTCCTAATACTACATATCTCATCTCTAAATTCTTTAAAAGCATCACCATCTATTTGATTATTTTTATAAAGCTTCATCATCATAAGGGTATATTTTTCAATCACCTTATTTCTCCTATAGATGATCTTTTTGAACATACGTCCTATAGCTATATCCCTTTCATTGGTTATTTTTTCCAGTTCAATCTGTTGATTTTCATAGTGTATTCCAACATTTAATAGGATTACATTGAATAATTCCACATCCTCAACTTCTATCCTTCTACCAGAAATGTAGTTATCCACTAAGATACATCCAACATTTTTATCCCCATTAAAGATAGGCAATATCATAAAATTACTCAACCCAAATCCCATAAGGAGTTCACTTCCTAAATAGATCTTATACCCTCTTATATTTTCAAAGATAATTTTTCTCTCTGATATGGCTTTATGAAATAAATTATCATCATTTTTTATCTTAATCAATGGAACTATTTCCTTCATAGTTTCATATCTAAGATCAAAACTAGACAGTTTATCTTCCTTTAATATATTTCTATTCTTTCTGATTTTATTCCCTACCAGACAGCCTTGCTCATTACTATATTCAAAAAATATAGCTCTATCATAATTTAAGCCAACTCCAGAAGTAAATCCTTTTAATATTAGATCTATAACCCCACTATCACTAGATTCTTTTCTCACATCTAGGAGTAATTTTTCTACTCCCTCTACTCTATAAATATAAGTTTTTAATTTTTCATTTTGATCCTCTAATATAAAATTGTTATTTTTCAATTTTTCTACCATTTTTTTTGTGGCAAGACTTAGGAGCTTTATCTCACTGGTTCCATTCAGTCTTACGTTTCTATCTAAATTCCCCGATGCTATATCATCTACAGCCAAAGATAATTCTTCTAATGGCATAAGAAGTTGTTTAAATGTCCCATTTATTATAAATGAATTGAGCAAGATTAATATTACTGTAGCCAACATTATTAAAAACATAGTATCCGTTTTAAATTTAGTCAATGCTGGTTCCGCCAGACTTAATACTAAGTAGCTAACTTTTTCATTAAAATAATTAAAAACTGGTCTAGAAACAATATTATAATCTATCCCTTGAATAGTTAAACTTTTAACATCATATTCTTTCTCATTTAATTTTATTAACTTAGATTTTTTATTTTTTAACCTGTTTAATTCAATCGCAGTCAAATATAAAGGCTCTCTTGTCTGATACACCCCTATATCTTCTACGTCATCATGATCAGCTAATACAAGATATTTATTTCCTCTGAAATAATCTTTTTCTAAAGGTATTTCTACTAAAACAGCATATATTCCTTTATTTTCTTCTATAGGAACTACAATTTCATAATAAAATTTTCCCTCTAATTCATCATACATAACAGAATCTATAGTTATAGATAATTTATTTCTTCCAATTCTTAAATTTTTAATAAACTTATTATTCATTTCAGAATACATTCCATTTTCATTTAATATTGACCCATCTTTCCCTATAATCATCAATTTAGATTTATTGTAGAGACTAAAATTCTTAGAAATTAATTTTCTTTTCATATTTTCATATATTTCTTTATTTTCTTCTGGTGTCCGAGTCGAAGTTATAAAAAGATCTTTTTCTATAAACTCTTTAGAATTAGTAAATTTTATAAGTTCATTTATAAATTCAGTATTTCTTATATCCAACATATCCTCTATCACTTGAAATTTTTCTACAGCTTTAATAGAAAAATTTTTTTCTAATTCTTTGAATACAAAAATAACAACTAATCCTACTATAGTCAGTCCAGTAAGTAACATAGACAAGTCGTTATATAATATTGTTTTGAAAAGTAAGGAATCTCTTTTAAATTTCATTTTACAATCCTTTCTTAGTTAGTGCTACCCTGTTTCTATTATGATCTATGCTGTCTACTTTTACCTTTATTATCTCTCCTACTGCCAATTCACTAGTCATATCTACTACTCTTTTCTCGAATTTAGATATATGTAAAAGTGCATCATTTTTTAACCCGATATCAATAAAAGCTCCAAAGTTAACTACATTTCTTACAGTTCCTTCCAATTCCATTCCCTCTTTAAGATCAGATATTTTCAATACATCTGATTTCAGGAGTGGTTTTGGTATATCATCTCTAGGATCTCTTCTATCTCTTATCAATGCTTTGTAAATATCTTTAGCCGTTTCTCTTCCCACTTCTTCCTTTATTATGAATTCTTCTAAATTCATAGCTTTTAAATTAGCTCTTACACCTTCTAAATCTTCTTTATACTCAGCTAAACTAGTCTTGTTATTTTTCAACATTTTTTCAGCCATTTTATAAGATTCTGGATGAATTATAGTATTATCTAGTGGATTTTTACTTTCAGGCACTATTAAGAACCCTGCCATCTGTTCATAGGCTTTTGCTCCTAACCCCTTAACTTTTAGGAGTTCTTTTCTAGTGGTAAACTTTCCATTTGTTTTTCTATATTCCTCTATATTCTTTGCTACATTCTTTTTTACACCAGATATATAAGCTAATAATGCCCAAGACGCAGTATTTACATTTATTCCAACTGAGTTTACTACTTCCTCTATGACGTCTCCTAAAGAACCCTCTAATTTCTTTTGATTTACATCATGCTGATACATCCCTACACCAATAGATTTCGGATCTATCTTCACTAATTCTGCCAACGGGTCTTGGATTCTTCTAGCTATTGATATAGCTCCTCTTACTGTTACATCAAAATCAGGAAACTCTTCTGCTGCAATTTTTGATGCAGAATATACCGAAGCTCCTGCTTCATTTACAATAAGATATTTCACATCTTGTTTTACTTCTTTTAATAGTTCTGCTACAAAAGCTTCTGTCTCACGTGATGCTGTTCCATTACCAATAGCTATAATATCAATCTTATATTTTTCTATATATCCCAATATTTTTTTCTTAGCTTCCTGTAATTTTCCTGGATTATGCATTCCCTTTACTAGGTATAACACATCATCCATTTGATAAAATCCATCTGAGTTTATAACAACAGTTTTACATCCTGTTCTATAAGCTGGATCTAAACCTAAGATATTTTTTTCATACAGAGGTGGCTGTAACATTAAGTTTTTAAGGTTTTCTTTGAATATCTTAATGGCATCCAATTCACCTTTTTCAGTCATAATGTTTCTAACTTCTCTTTCTACAGATGGTAAAATAAGTCTACTTAGTGCATCTTTTACTACATCTAAATAGAATTCTTTTAAACCTCTATTTATAAATTCACTCAACAGATGATATTCTATCATTTCTCTAGTCTTATCATTTAATTTTATAGATACTGAGAGGATTTTTTCTTTTTCTCCACGATTTACAGCCAATATTCTATGAGATGGCATCCTAGATACATTTTCTACATGCTCGTAGTAGTCTTCATATGTTTTTTTCTCATCCAAATCTTTATTTTTTTTAACTAAAGTTGTATTAACTTCTCCAAATTTCAACATTCTTTCTCTTATATTTTCCCTGTATTTAGCTTTTTCACTTATATTTTGAGCCAAAATCAATTTAGCTCCTTCTATAGCATCTTTTATTTCTAATATATTTTCATTGATATATTTTTTTGCTTCCTCCTCTATATCACTTAATTTTATTCCTAATTTTCTTGTATACATAGCTAAAGGTTCTAAACCATTTTCTACAGCTACATCAGCCTTTGTTTTCTTTTTCTTTTTATATGGCAAATATAGATCTTCCACTTTTTGTAATTTTTTAGCTCCTAAAATAGCTGATTTTAATTTCTCTGTTAATTTTCCCTGATCACCTATTAACTTTATAACCTCATTTTTTCTCTTCTCCAGATTTCTCATATAAGTAATTTTTTCTAAAATTTCTCTTATTACTACTTCATCTAAATTTTCTGTAACTTCCTTTCTATACCTTGAAATAAAAGGAACCGTAGCTCCTTCATCCAATAATTTAATTGTATTTTCCACCTGCACTACTTTAATTTTTAGCTCTTCAGCTACTATTTGGTTAATATTCAATTATTCTCCACCTACCTTCGTATTTTTACTCATAATTATACCATATCAAACATTTTTTTAAAATAAAAAGAGAGTCTAGGAGGGATTTTACCCCTCTACACCCCTTATGTTTATTATAATTTTAGTGATTTTAAATATTCTTTAAATCCATCTTTTGTCTCTTCATTACGCAGACCAAACTCTATATTAGCCTTAAGTAATCCCAGTTTACTCCCAATATCATATCTTTTACCTTTAAATCTATATGCTCCTACATCTTTACCATCTTTTATCATAGCCAAAATTGAGTCTGTAAGCTGTATCTCTCCACCTACACCTGCACCTTGCTTTTCTAAATGTTTAAATATATCACTGGTCAACAGATATCTCCCTAAACATGCCATTTTAGAGGGAGCATCCTCTAAGTTTGGTTTTTCTATAAAGTTCTCCATCAAAACAGTGTCTTCATCTAAATTTTTAATTGGTTTTACAATCCCGTATTTAGATACATCTTCATCGGCTACTTCTTGAACCCCTATAACACTATTCCCATATTTTTCATAATTTTCAATAAGCTGCTTAGTTACAGGTTTTTCTTTATTATACATAATATCATCACCTAGAGCTATAATAAATGGTTCATTTCCTATAAACGGTTTAGCCTTCAAAATTGCATGTCCTAATCCCAAAGGATGATTTTGTCTTACATAGAATATATTAGCCATATCAGATATATGTTTTATCTTATTGAGTAATTCTAATTTCCCTTTTTCTGCTAGAGTTTTTTCTACTTCATATGAATAGTCAAAATGATCCTCTATAGAATTCTTATTTCTTCCTGTTACTATAACAATATCCGTTATCCCAGATTCTACCAATTCTTCCACTATATACTGTAATGAAGGTCTATCTACAATAGTTAGCATCTCTTTAGGTTGAGCTTTTGTTGCAGGTAGTACTCTAGTTCCTAATCCCGCTGCTGGTATAACTGCTTTTGTAATTTTTCTCATATTTACTCCCCTTTTCATCGACTTTATATTTAAAACCCAAACAACTCTACTTTGGTTTCATTGATCCGAAAGAATAGTTACTATTTAATTTTACTAGCTACTTTCACAGCTTCATCTATAAAGACTAATTTAGTTCTCTTCTTTTCCACTGTAGTGAGTAACATACCTTGTGAAATTTCACCCTGTAACTCTACTGAATTTAAATTCAATACAGCCATAACTTTTTTCCCTACTAATTCTTCCGGTTTTTTATAAGTTTTTGCTATTCCAGATACTATTTGTCTGATTCCAGATCCTGTCTCTACTTTAAATTTAATCAATCTTTTAGACCCTTCTACCAATTCTGCCTCTAATATTTCTACTACAGACATTTTTATTTTCTCAAAATCAGTAATATCAATAGGATTTTCAATAACTAAGTTTTCGTCTATCTCTAATTTTACTTCCTCTACAGGTTTTTCTAATCTTGGGAAGATAGGTGTAGCTTCTCCTAATTTATGGCCAACTTTTAATATATCCCATGCTTTTATATCTTCTACCTTAGCTAATTTTATATCTCCATCTATTCCCAATTGCTTCCACATCTTAGAAGCTGATTCTGGAATATATGGATATACCAATACCGCTATTTTATTCAATGCTTCCACTAAATTTTTCAATACCATCGCTAATCTAGGTTTCCCTTCATCAGTTTTAGCTAAAACCCAAGGCATAGTTTCATCGATATATTTATTCATTCTCGATACAAATTTAAAGATAGCTTCCAAGGCCTTCGAAAATTCTACAGTACTCATGTATTTATCTACTTCTACCAGTGTTTCTTCCCATAATTCTTTAATTTCATCATCATAGACTTCATGACCTTCTCCAGCTTCAACTACTGAACCAAAGTATTTATTATACATCCCTAAAGTTCTATTTAATAAATTTCCTAAATCATTGGATAGATTAGCATTTACCCTGTTTATCATAGCTGTAGTATTATAATCTCCATCACTTCCAAAGTGAACTTCACTAAGTAAGAAATATCTAAATGCGTCTACACCATATTTTTCTATTTCTGCAATAGGATCTATTACATTTCCCTTAGATTTTGACATCTTTTCTCCTGCTACAGTCCACCATCCGTGAGCCACTATCTTCTCTGGTAATTTCTCCCCGGCAGCAAGTAACATACAAGGCCAGATTATAGCATGAAATCTTAATATGTCCTTTCCTAAGAGATGCACAACCTCTCCATTTTCCCAAAATTTAGAAAACATCTCTTTATTATTTTCATACCCTACAGCAGTTAAATAGTTTGTAAGTGCATCAAACCATACATATGTAATATGGTCTTCATCTATTTTTAACGGAATTCCCCAATCAAAAGTATTTCTTGAGATAGAAAGATCCATCAAACCTTGTTTTATAAAAGATATAACTTCATTTCTTCTACTTTTTGGCAGGATAAATTCAGGATTTTCATCTATATGTTTTAATAACATATCTTGATATTTACTCATTTTAAAGAAGTATGATTCCTCTTTTACTACGCTTAGTTCTTTACCACAATCTGGACATCCATTTTCTCCTACAATTTGATTTTCAGGAACAAAAGTTTCACATGAAACACAATATTTCCCCTCATAAGATCCTTTATATATGTCCCCGTTGTCATATACTTTTTGAATGATTTTTTGGACAGCTTTTTTATGTCTGTCTTCAGTTGTTCTAATAAAATCATTGTTATCTATATTTAATTTTTCCCACATTTCTTTAAATCTAACTGACATTTTATCTGTCCACTCTTGAGGAGTATATCCCATCTCAATGGCTTTTTCCTCGACTTTTTGACCATGTTCATCTGAACCAGTCAAAAAAAATACATCATATCCCATTGTTTTTTTATATCTAGCCAATACATCTGCTGCTATAGTTGTATAAGCACTTCCCACATGGGGATCTCCATTTACATAATATATAGGTGTTGTTACATAAAAATTCTTACTCATAATATATCTCCTTCTATTTCTAATATTTTTTTACAGCTCTAACCTTCTCATTGCTCTTTTGTCTAAATTTAACAATATTTTTTCTACCTCTTCTGCAACTTCCTTTAAATCTTCATCAGGTTTTATATATATCGGCTCTCCCAAGATACACACTATCTTAGAAAATGGTTTTGGTAGCTCTATCTTATCCCAAGTCTTAGAAAATACCCACTTACTTTTTGAAGCTGCTCCAATTGGTATTATTGCTTTACCAGATTTTTGAGCCAAAAATAACATCCCAGGTTTCACTTTATATACAGGCCCTTTGGGTCCATCTACTGGCGTTCCGACAATATATCCTTCTTTTAAAAATTTAACCATCTTCAAAAGACCTTTAGCACCATCTCTTCCACTAGAACCTCTGACCACCTTGTATCCAAATTTTTCTAAAGGCACACTTATTAATTCACCATCTTTAGAAGCACTAGCAAGAGCTGCTTTTTTTTTTAATTTATCCAAAATCACAGTGATAGGAACTATTTTATTATGCCAGGAAACATATACAGCATTTTCATCCATAACTCCTTTGGCACTTATTTTTTCAACTTTATAAGTCTTAGATAAAATTCTTAAGATATAGTAGATCAGTAGTCCAAATATCTTATACTTTTTCTGTTCCTTCATCGATTCACTCCCTATTCCTTTACTAACTATAAAATTTAGTTATACCACTATATTATAGCACAACTTTTTTATATTCCCAGCAAATAATCACAGTAAATCAAAAAAAATTAACATAATATTATACAAAAAAAAGAGCTCAAAAGCTCTTTTAAATATAATTTGAAATTATTTTTAGAATAATCCTGGAATATTCATTCCACCAGTTACTGATGACATCTCTTTTTCTGCCAATTCTTCAGCTTGTCTCATTGCTTCTGCGACTGCTGATACAATAAGATCCTCTAACATCTCTTTATCGTTATCTTCTACAGCTTCCTTTAAGATTTCATCTGAAATATTTATTGAAAGAATCTCTTTTTGTCCATTAATCTTAACGTTTACTGCTCCTCCACCCACTGAAGTTTCTAATTCTTTACCTTTTAATTCCTCTTGAATTTCTAACATTTTTTGTTGCATTACTTGTGCCTGCTTTAAGATATCTCCTTGATTTCCTGCCACTTTATTTCCTTTAGATTTAATTTTTCTAACCAATTGTTGTTCCTCCCTTTTTTCATTTTCTTTATTTAAATACATTTCTTGATTCTTTATGACAACATTCTTAATTTTTAAAACAAATTATTATTCATTAATAATAATATTGATGTTACCCTATAATAAATGATTATTGTCTCTTAAAAGTATAGGGAGAATGTCAATAATTTAATTAAATTCATAGGGCATCAATAAAAGTGGTTTTTTCACTTCAAATCGTGTGGCTTCTATCATAGGTGTACCTATAAAATTTTTCACCTTGCTATATATATTTTTATATTTTAATATCATCTCATACATTCTTTTTTTCTCTGTTATTTCAACTACTTGATAATCTCCTAATTTTAGGTCTGTTGCTAGAGTTTTTATGGTAGTTTGAAGTCCACCAATTTCATCTACCAGTCCATTTTCTACACCCTCTTCTCCTAACCAAATTCTACCACCTGCTATTTTTTCCAATTTATCTAAAGGAATCTTTCTTCCTAAACTTACTCTATTTTTAAATTCGTTGTATACTCCTAGACTAGATATTCTTACCTTTTTAACTTCTCCTGGTGTCATCTTCGCAGTCAATGAATTCATCCCGGAATATCTACCTTTTTCTATTCTTTCTATATTTACCATAGTTTTTTTGACCAATCCGCTTATCTCAGGAATTATAGATACCACTCCTATAGATCCTGTTATAGTTGATCTCGTAGCAAATATTTTTTTGGCTCCTGTAGATATATAATAACCTCCTGATGCTGCTACTCCTCCCATAGACACATAGATCGGTTTAGTCAGTTTAGATATCTCATGATGGATTATTTCAGAAACAAGTGCTGAGCCACCTGGAGAATTTACTCTTAACACTATTCCTTTCACTTCTTTATCTTCATCTGCTTTTTTCAGCTCATTTTTCATACTTTCTATATCTATACTATTTTCATTCCCAAAAGCTCTATCATAAACTATATCCCCGGAAGCATATATTAATGCAATTTTTTCTTTTTTTTCTGTATTTTTAATAGTAGTCAAATAATCTTTTAAAGCTATTTTATTTCTCACTTCATATTTTTTATCAAATTCACTCTGATAGCTAAGTCCATCTATAAGGCCTATTTTTTTACCATATATCGGGTTTTTCATAACCAATTCTCCATCTAATATGGCTCTATTCATTGCAATTTTTTCTATATTTCTTCTTTTTGATATTTCTTCTATCCTATCATTATATATTCTGTCATATATCCTTTTAATATCTTTTTTAAACTCTTTTGACATCTTTCCCTTTGAATATTGCTCTCCATAAGCTTTATAATCTCCTATGTGTATTACATTAAATTTTATGCCTATATAGTCAGCTAATCCTTTAAAATAATTAAATTCTCTGTAGTATCCACTTAGATCTATCATAGCCGATTGAGTCGGTGGCATAACTATTTTTGTAGCATATATTCCCAGTCTATAATTTTGATTATCTATATTTCTAGTAAAAGCATAGACTTTTTTCCCACTTTTTTTAAATTTATCGAGTGCTTCACCAATTTCTTCTATATTATTAGCCGAAAGTTCTACATGGTCAATATCGATATATATTCCATCTATATTTGGTTCCTTCGAAGCCTCTTTTATTCCCTCTAATACCTGATATAGTCTTAGAGGTTTTTCTAATTCAAATAATTCTCCTCCATCTTTTTCAACTATTCCTTTAGAAAAATCAAGTTCTAAATATGTATTTTTTTCAATTACAACTTCTTTTTTATACTCAGTTAAAGTAGCAGTCAAGATTCCTGCTATAATAGCTAAAAATATTATCACTACTAAGGTTGCCTGTAATATTTGTTTAGAAAAAAACAAAATAATTTTCCCTATATATTTTAAGATCATTTTCATTTTACACCTCATCGTTATATTTATTATTTTACCTACTTTAGTTTAGCATAAAAAAACACCTTAAGTATATTTATTTTAATGGTACCTTTGTAAATATTATTTTCCAAAGAATAAGAAAGGACAGATTTTATCTGCCCTTAAATATTAACATTTTTTATTAATCTAGTTTATTTATTTCTTCCTCCAATTGATCTAAGAGTTTATCTAAATCCTTAGTTACAGCTTCTACAGTCTCTTTCTTAGACAGATCTACACCTGCTTTTTTCAACTGATTCATAGGATTATCATTTCCACCTGATTTTAACAGAGTAAGATATTTTTCTAGAGCATCCGATTTCTCTTCTGAGCTATAGTTTTCATTAGTTATCTTGTCATAAAACACCGATGAGGAAGCAAAACAAGTAGCATATTGATATACATAATAAGGTGAATTAAAGAAATGTGGTATTCTAGCCCACAAAACTTCCATTACCTTGTCGGTTTCTATAGTATCTCCATAATATTCTCTGAATAGGTCTACCATAATTTTACTCAAGACATCTGGGGTTACAGGTTTCCCTTCTTCCACCAATCTATGTGCCTGCAGCTCGTAATCAGCCAAAAGAGATTGAAAATAAAATGTTCCAGTTATCCCCCTAATAGCCTGTTGTAATAACATGATCTTTTCCTTAGGATCCACAGTATTTTTTAACATATGATCGAGTAACAGCCTCTCATTAAATGTAGATGCTACTTCAGCTACAAAGATAGTATAGTCATGAGTTGCAAATGGCTGATTCTCACTAGAAAGCAGGGTATGCATGGTATGACCTAGTTCATGAGCCAGTGTAAATACATTGTCCAAAGTCTTATTATAATTCATGAGCATATATGGATGAACTCCATACACTCCTACGGAGTATGCACCACTCCTCTTACCCTTACTTTCGTAAACGTCGATCCATCCATCACTTATAGCTGTTTTCATCTTACTGCTGTAATCTTTTCCCAAAGGAGCTACAGAATCATATACATATTGTTTTGCATCATCATATTCATATTGTTTTTGAAAATCAACCAATGGAATCGAACCATCATAACTATGGTAACTTTCTAATCCTAATATTTTCTTTCGAAGTCTTGCATATCTCTTCAATGGTTCACTATTTGTTTTAGCTACTTCTATTAAATTTTCGTATACCGAAGTTGGTATATTATTTTGTTCTAAAGCAGCCTCCAAAGTAGAACTATAATTCCTTGTTTGAGTCACTGCAAAATCTCTTTGCAGTGAACTTCTATAGATCGCACCATAGGTATTTTTATAGTCCTCGAAAGTTTTATAGTGAGTGTCAAAAGCTTTCTTTCTTTCTTCTTGATCCATATTAGTTGCCATAACCTTACTATAATTCCCATAAGTCATAGGCAATCTTGTTCCGTCTTTAAATTCTACATCACCAAACTTAATATCAGTGGTAGACAATTCCGAATATATACTCTTAGGAGTTCCTTGATACTGGCTGTAATAAGAAATCAATTTTTCTGATTTTGCATCTAATATATGCCCTTGCAATCTATAAAGCTCCATCAAATTAAATTCATATGGTTTCAGTTCTTGATTTTTCTCTATCCAGCTAATCATAGTTTCCTTTGGAATAGTTAAAATTTCCGGTGTTACCCAAGCTGTAGAAGTACTATATTGTCCAAATAACGTTATGATACGTTGGAGATTTTTTCCAGCTTTTTTATCTGCCCCATCCAAATCTTTTTTCATATTTGGGTATAGATAAACTTTATAAGATAAAATATCCACTTCCTCCTGCGATTTTAAAAATTCTATAAAAGTTTTAGGATTTTTAGATATCTTTCCCTTATATTTATTAATTTTGTCCATCATTTTATCCATATTACTAAAATCTTTTTCCCATAGGGCCCAGTCACTATATATATCATCTAAATTCCAGTTATATTTATATTTATTTTTCACCTCTATCGCTGCCTCCTTAATTCCAACTTTTTTCTCTTCTATATTTTGTGAAATTATTTTTTTTTCTTTTCTTTTATAATTTTGACTTATATAGAAATGGGATACTATCCCCAATGCCAAAATTCCAGTTAATATTAAAATCCTTTTTTTCATACATTTTATCCTCCTCATCTTTCTTTTTTTATATTCAATTAAAAAATATTTTGAAACTTCTAGTCGTTCATTCCAATGATAATATATTTTTTTGACTTTAATTTTCTCTTATTACTAGTATATCTCTAATTTTAAGCTTATTCAATAGATTTTATTTATTAATCTAAGAATCTTTATATTAATAATGGGTACCACTATTTTTTTTAGAATTTAATCGTTGACATTTATAAATAAATAGAGTATAATTTCAAAAGTTTAAAGTAGAGGAGGTAATATAATGTTAAAAAAAGATCTATCTTATACATTAGAAAAAATTATAAGCCCATCAGAAACTGCTATTAAAATGGAATCTGGCGGATTAGATGTTTTTTCTACTCCAAATTTAATTGCTTTTATGGAAAAAACTGCATTTCTTAGTGTTGAAAAATACTTAGATAAAGAAAATACCACAGTAGGTATATCTATAAATGCTAAACATCTAAAAGCTAATTTAGTAGGAGATAAATTAAATTGTATTGCTACACTGAATAATATCGATGGAAAAAAACTTTCTTTCGAAATTGTTGTAATCCACGAAGAAACTATTATAGGAAGTTGTTTCCATGACAGATTTATTGTCAATAAAGAAAAATTCATAAATAAATTAATTAAAAGATAGGTTTTACTATCTTTTTTTTTGAAAAAAATTAGGAGGATTGATAAAAAAATGCACAAAATTAATGGAAAAACAAAATACTTATTGGGGTTACAACATGTACTAGCTATGTTTGGGGCTACTGTATTGGTACCATTCTTAACCGGGCTTAATCCATCTATCGCACTATTAGCTGCAGGTGGAGGTACACTATTATTTCATCTTTGTACAAAAAAAATTGTCCCTGTATTTTTAGGTTCTAGTTTTGCATTCATTGGAGCTATCTCTTTAGTTTTAAAGCACGATGGTATAGGAGCTGTAAAGGCAGGTGTTATATCGGCAGGGCTTATCTATATTTTGATGTCTATAATCATTATGGTATTTGGTGTTGAAAAAGTAAAATCATTTTTCCCTCCAATAGTTGTCGGTCCTATCATCATGGTTATCGGTCTTAGAATGAGTCCAGTTGCTCTAAATATGATTGGATATAACAATGGTACATTTGAACTAAAGGGATTAATTATTGCTGTCGTTGTCGTTACTACCATGGTAATAATATCTGTTTTAGAAAAATCTTTCTTTAGATTAGTTCCTATCCTTGTTTCAGTTATAGTTGGTTATACATTAGCAGTTTTACTTGGCTTAGTAGATTTTACTCCCATTACTAATGCTAAATGGATTGGATTTACAGATAGTGCTCTAAAAGATCTTACAACTATACCTAAGTTTTCATGGACATCTGTTATAGCAATAGCTCCTATAGCTATGGTAGTATTCATAGAACATATTGGAGACATCACAACTAATGGTGCTGTTGTTGGAAAAAACTTCTTTGATGACCCTGGAATCCACAGAACTATGTTAGGAGATGGAATAGCTACACTTTTTGCTGGACTTATTGGTGGACCAGCCAATACGACTTATGGTGAAAATACCGGTGTTTTAGCAGTTACCAAAGTATATGACCCTGCTGTTCTTAGAATTGCAGCTGTATATGCTATTATATTATCATTTATAGGCAAATTTGGTGCTGTTTTACAGACTATTCCCACACCTGTTATGGGAGGAATATCTATCATCTTATTTGGAATGATCTCAAGTGTAGGAGTAAGAACATTGATTGAAGCTAACTTAGATTTTGCTCACTCAAGAAATTTAATCATTGCATCACTTATCTTTGTTTTAGGAATAGCTATTAATAATGTAGTTCTTTGGGGGACTATATCTCTATCTGGTCTAGCAGTAGCCGCTATTGTAGGAGTAGTTTTAAATAAAGTTCTTCCTAAGAATATATAATAATATATATATATTTACTATCTTTAATTTTTTGTAAAGTCGAGTTACTTAGAAATATAAAAAAATGGGATAAATTATGAAAAAAAGAAAAAAAATCTCTGGATGGCTTCTGATTTTGACGGTGCTTTTGCTCAATTTGTAAAAGTACCTGTAACCGAAGTTTTTCCTGTTGACTGTGA
>NBMF01000003.1 GCA_002084825.1 Fusobacteriia bacterium 4572_74 | reverse complement strand
AAATGGGTTACAATGCATGATGAGTGGCTTAAGATAACATAATAAAATTAAGGTTTAAATTTTTATTAAAATTTTACCTACAATTACTTGACACTATCAAAATATACTATCATTATGGATTTTTTTATTTTAGAAAAATAATATATAATTTCCCGTCAGTAAAAAATAAATCGCCTGAAAAATTACTTCCAAGTTTTGAGTCGACAAACTGATATTTTTAAACATCTTCTATCATACCTGTTTTTTGTAAGTCTTTGTATAAAAATTCTCTTTCAGTATCTATATCTGGATTAATTTTGTGTGCTATTCCCCACTTAATCCCACTATCAAAGCTTGCCGTTCCCACATAAATATTGTATCCATTTTTTACAATATAATTTGTTTTCCAAAAACGAGCATGATGTCTCATGCGGGGACTGTTCAAATTAGTTTCTTTTTCAAAACCAAAATCATGTACCTTGGCATTCCAAAAATCAGGTATCATTGGGGCTTTAGGGTAAGATTTTTCAAACAGGTCAATAAATTGTTGGTCATTTTTAGCAATAACAATAAAACTAAGTGGCTCCTGTTTTTCCCCCAATAATGACTCAGTATATTTTAATTGATGTGTATAAACCTAAACATCTACTTTAGTTTTACATAATTATTTATAATTTTCTTTTTCATTAGTATCTCCACTAATTTTATAGAATATTTAAATTTTTATTCTCCCAATGAATCCTCTAATACACTGTGTGATTGAGAGAAAAATATTAAAAGAGAAAATAAGTTGAAATTTAGAAAAAAATCTGATATTCCTATAATTGTTCTAACAGCAAAAACAAGTTTAATTTCTAAGGTTCAATTGTTAGATATAGGAGCTGATGATTATATTACAAAACCATTTGAAACTGAAGAGCTATTCGCTAGAATAAGGGTTATTTTAAGAAATAAAAATAAAATTTTCATCAAACTTTCATCAATATAGGTTATACTATTAAATACAGGATAAAAATTAGAAATATAAGTTTTATGAATTAGACCTAAAAATATTACCTTTATATTTTAGTAAAAATTTTCATGTTTTAAGATGTTTTATTGGAGGTAGTCTAATCACATATGAACTTTATATAAAAAAAGGGGAGAAGACATGAGTGAAATAGTAGGGTTTTTAGTTGGAACGATAGGGAATATGGGGTATTTTGGGATAATATTATTAATGTTTTTAGAAAGTTCATTTTTTCCATTTCCAAGTGAAGTGATTATGATACCGGCAGGATATCTAGCATATACTGGTGAGATGAATTTTATTCTTGTGGTAATTTTTGGAATATTAGGAAGTTTACTAGGTTCTTGGTTCAATTATTTTTTAGCCAGTAGATATGGAAGGAAATTATTATTAAAAATAACCAAAGAAGAAAAAATACAAAAATTAGAAGAATTTTTTGAAAAGCATGGACATATTTCAACATTTACAGGTAGATTAATTCCAGGACTTAGACAATATATTTCTTTTCCAGCAGGATTGGCTAAGATGAATCCTTTAAAATTTTCTATCTATACAGGATTAGGAGCAGGGATATGGTGTGTTATCTTGACTTTATTGGGATATATTTTGGGGGAGAATCAAGAAATGATCCATAAATATTTGAAAGAAATAACGATAATAACTCTTATTTTAGTTAGTATTTTGATTATTGGATATGTCTATAAGAAGAAAAAAGCTTAGGGGGACAACATTATCTTGTAAATATTGCAACAAATACTCCTAATCTACCTAATGAATTTATTTTATTAGATCAAGGGAATAAAGTTATCAAGAAGTAAATGGAAGGGGAACTCATAATATATTGGAGTGCTGCAGGAAATATGGAGTAAAGAATATCGTAGCTGCATCTAGCTCTTCTGTATATGGACCTCGGCAAAGACCCGATCTAGCTATAAATAAGTTTACACGATTAATTATGAATAATGAATCTATCCCAGTCTATGGTGATGGCAGCACTTCTCGTGATTATACTTATATTGATGATATTGTAGATGGAATATGTAAATCTATAGATTATGTAGAAAATAATGAAAAAACCTATGAGATATTTAATATAGGAAGTAATAGCCCAGTATCTTTAAAAGAATTGAGAGACTTCCTATGTAGCCTGGAGATGTAGATAGAACTTATGCAGATGTAAGTAAATTAAAAAAAATGACAGGATATAATCCAAGTATTAGCTTTGAAGAAGGAATTAAAAAGTTTATAGAGTGGTGTAAAATTAAAGGTGAAATTAATGGATAAAATAAACTTTAAATTAAAAAGAAATTTGTTTTTATTAGGAATGGTGATCTTATTATTTAGTTTATCATTTAAAATACCAGAGATTAATAAAGATTTAGGATTAAAAATTTTGGCAATAAATGGTAAAGAAGTTTTTAAAAATGAAGATCCTGAAAATTATTATTCATTTAACTTTAGATCTGCTAGTAGTATGGATGTATATTTAGGGGAAAAGGTTATTAATTTAAAAGATATTAAAGATTTAAAAGAAATTATTTCAAATGAGCAAATAGTTCTTTTTATTAGATCAAAAGATGTGAAAAGAAATAATAATTTAGTTGAAATTTTAGATGATATGCATCTTGTTTGGCATTCAAATAAGTATACTTTGTATACAAATAAGAAAGGAGAATAAATATGAATAAAGAAATACTAATGGTTATAATAGTTGTTTTAATAGCCATAGAGATATTTAGAGAGGGTTATTTAAAAGGATTTATGTCTAGATTTATTAGTAATTTAATCAAATATAAAAAAATTGCATTATTAGGAATAATAACAACGTTATTATGCATAGCTTTTTTAGATCTACCAGTAGCAAAGATGGTATCAAATAAATATTATGAAAAAACTTTACAGGGAATAGAAAATGGAGCTAGAATAGCGACAGCAGATGAGATAAAAGTGTTGAAAGAAAAAGCTGTAGTAGAACAAATAAGTAGAGATAAATATTCAAAATATGAAAGATTTTTTGCCCATCAAGGAAAAGGCGATACAACAGCAGGAACAGTAACGATATTATTATTATTAGGAGTAGTATTTAAAAATAAGAAATTAAAGAAGGTTTCTAAAGAAGCTCTAATGTCAATTATAGCAACAGGATTATTAGTAAATATATTAAAATATATAATATCTCGGCTTCGTCCAGATGTAAATACGCTTCCACACCAGTTCTTTAACTGGGCAGCATGGGTAGGTGGAAATGGAAGTATAAATCCATTTGAAAGTGCAAGTGCAAGTTTACCATCGGGACATACAATAGTTTCTGTAGGAGTAGCATTTTCATTCTACTATGGATATAAAAATAAGTTTATTAGATTTTTAGCTATAGTATATGCAGTAGTATTAGGTGGTTCTAGGATATATGGAACAAGACATTGGTTAAGTGATGTTGTAGCAGCAGGTTTCTTAGGCATATTAGTAGCAAAAACTATTTATGAAATTAATCAAAATAAAAACTAAAAAGAAACTTTTTTCATTAATTGTTTGACAGAATCGTCCACCATAGATATCAATGGGATTAAAAAAAGATGACTCCTATAAAATACAGGAGTCACCTTTTGAATGCTTAAATATTACCTAATTTTTTTTTTATGTTCTTGGCAAAGGGTACAGCTAAATCCACTTGATGGTAATAGTACCAAAGTTTTCTTGATTATATGTTTTTAATCAATTCTTTTATTTTTTCTATAAAGAGATCTATATCCTTCTTTAATATATCAAAGGACATAACAAATCTGACCTCTGAAGTATTGGGATTCCAGACATAGAAATAACAAAATTTTTGTAAGGGTTCTATAATTTTTTTAGGTAAAATTGCGAAGACCGTATTTCCTCTTACTTCATTGGATATAGAAATATCAATTTTTAGGAGTTCACTTTCTAAATATTTTGCCATTTCATTTCCAATTTTAGCATTTTTATACCAAAGGTTATCCTCTAAAAGAGCTAAATATTGAGCTGATATATATATCAGCTTTGAATGAAGTTGTAAATTTTGTTTTTGAAGGTACTCAAATTCTTTTATTCGATCTTTTAGTTTTTCATTAAAAATAACTGTGGCTTCTCCAAACATAATTCCATTTTTAGTGCCACCAAAGGAAAGGACATCTACCCCACATCCTCTTGTCATTTCCTCTAATGAACAGTCTAAAGCCACTGCTGCATTAGAGACTCTAGCCCCATCCATATGGAGATTGATGACCACTATTAGCATCTATCAAGCTTTTCATAATATTAGGATGTACCCCACTATAGTTGTCGCTTGCAAAACTTTTTTTCATACTGCCCCCTCAAAAAAATTATTTTTTTCTTAATTTGTTATACTCAATTATTTTTTTTTTAATTTTGTTTATCTGTATAGGAGTAAAATTTTTTCCTTCCAAGGTTTCAAAATCAAAATTTTCTAACTGGTAAAGAAATTCTATCCCTTTTTCTGCCATACAAGAAACAAAACTTCTATATCTAAAAAATATCTTAGATACCCTATGTCCATAAACTAAATACTCTTTCATATCGAAATTAAATTCACCATTTTTAAAGTTAATATATTCATTTTTAGCATTATTTATTTTTGTTTTAGAGATACCACCTTCTGTTAATTTTTCAAAATTTAAATTTTCTAATTCGCTCACATATACATATCCTAGTTTTTCACAATATTTTTTAAATTCATCATGTTTTCTTGCAGAATAAAAATCCTTAATTAAAACTCTGTATTTAGCTTCTCCAGTGATGATTTTAGGCTTTTCAGATTGTTTTAATGCTTTATTTTCTTCTCTTAAGTTGTCTGCTATCTTTTGAATTCCCATAATTTTTTCAGTTTTTTCATTATTTTCAGCAATTAATTTTATATTTTCTGACTTTAAATTTTCATTTAATATTTTCATATCTATACTTTGTTTTTTTATCTTATCAAATTCTAAGGTTATTTTTTCAAATTGTCTATCATGGGGAGATTTAGATGTTTTTTTTATTTTTATATCTTTTTCTTGAATAATTTTAATTAATTCATCATTTTTGGTTTTATTTTTTATTATTTCTTTTTGTAAATCATCGATTAAGATATTTAATTCAGTTATTTTTCTTTTTTCTTTAAATCCAAATAAACTCATATGCGCCTCCATATTTCTTTTTATAGTATAAGTATAGTAGAAAAAAAAAAAAAATTCAACTTTAAATTATTTTAGGTATATTAAAAAAAAAACTGTATAATAAAAGGGGAGGTGATATATGAAGTTAAAACAATTTATAATTATTTTGATATTATTAATTTTAGGAGGGTGTGCCAGCCTTGATTTTTTTACTGTAGAAACGAAATTTAATAACTTAAAGGGAAAAGATGGTCTTTATTATAAAAATAGGAAACTCTATACAGGTGAGGCAAGATCTTATTATAAAAATAAAAATAAAAAAGCTCTTGGAACTTTTAAAGATGGAAAATTTTATGGAATTTTTTTATTCTATTATGAAAATGGAAATTTAAAATCAAAGATGAATTTTGTTGAAAATAAATTAGATGGTACAAAATACCAATATTATTCCAATGGAAATAAAAAAATAGTAAAAAATTATATCCAGGGGAAATTAAATGGAATGCTAATGGAATATTATGAAAATTCAGCCATTAAATTTGAAGTTCGATTTAAAGATGACAGTATGATTGGAGATGCTATTTCCTATGGAAAAGAAGGAAATATTACTAGTAGGATAACATATGAGTTAGATGAATAATAAAAAATTAGGAGGGAGACTCATTAAATTATAACCTTTGTTAAGGACACTAAAAAAAGTGGGATAACATTTATACAGATAAAAGATGATTTCTATATTTTATAGGAGTCATTTTTAAAATTCCGTTGGTATCTATGATAATAATAATTTATAAATTTTTTCATCTTTTTTTTGACTTCACCAAGCCTAAGAGATACAATACTCCCTCCTCCTTGACCGATAAGCATTCCTATAGCAATGTAAAGTGTAAATGGAAGGTAATGCTGAACCCTGTCATAGCATATACTCCTATACCCTTTCCAATAAATATTCTGTCTACAATATTATATAGGGCAAAAACAAGACTTCTAATTATGGCAGGAATAGAAAATTCTATCAAAAGGTTTGAAATTCTTTCTGTTTTTAACCTTTTAAATGTATCCATAATTATTCTTTCCACTTAATATAGTTGGTAAGTCAGCTATTTATTTTTAAAGACTATTGTAAAAAAAATTATTACTGCTAGAATATGTCTAATTATAAAATTTTTTAGGGGTGATAAGATGAATAACGAAGTTATAGGTTTAAATAAAAATAAGATGAAAGATTTGATAGATAAAAATTTAATGATAATTGCAACTCTATTTTTTTCAGGAGCTTTTATAGCGGGTAAATTTTCCATAGCCGAATTTCCAGTATGTTCTCTGACATTTTTTAGATTTTTAATAGCAGCTATAATTTTATTTTTAATCATGTTGAAAAGAGGAGATAATTTAACTTTGGAGAAGGCAGATATTCCTAGAATAATCCTCCTATCACTTCTTGGCATGGTAGGATATCATGTACTATTTTTTACAGCATTAAAATACACAAGTAGCGTTAACACATCTCTTATAGCAGCCATGAACCCAATCATAACTACCATTATGGCATCTTTATTTTTAAAGGAAAAATTTCCTAGAAAAGCCATTGGAGGAATACTCATCTCTTTTTTAGGAGTAGCTATGATAGTTACCAATGGTTCCGTAGATATAATTAAAAATATGAATTTTAATGTAGGGGGACATTTCTATGCTCTTAGCTGTCATGTCTTTTTCTTTATACTTTATAGTTCTAAAGGGAATCGTAGGACGTATTGCACCTATAAAACTTACATTTTATGTGTTTTTATTCTGTGTAATCCTTCTAATTCCCATGGTAATATATGAAAATCCAATGAATTTTTTACCTAAAACTACTTGGATGGGATGGGGGAGCCTGATATATATGTCAATTTTTGCTTCGGTTATAGCATATTTAATCCAACAGGTGTCGGTAAAAAGGATAGGCCCTGCCAAAACTTCTCTATATATCAACCTAGTTCCCTTATTTTCTATGATAATGGCATACTTTATCCTAGGAGAAGTTATTACACTGCCTAAGGTTTTAGCAGGGTTTATGATCATATCAGGGGTAATTATAACTTTGAAAAGTAAGAAATCAGAAGTAAAAAATTAAATATAAGCTATATAAAAAGTCCCTAAATAATATTTAGGGACTTTTTATATAATATCTACAAGGAACCTGTTTTAAAAATTAGAGAAAGAGAAATTTTCTCCTCTCAATGTTTATTTTATAATCCATATTTGTCAATTAAGAGATATTACAACCTTCCATCTATATTAAAAATTGGAAAAACTGGGAAAATTCCATTTTTTGCAAAGTTAATAAATCCTAGTTGAACACCTTGTAAATCATTGGTAAAATTAACAACTCCTAATTGAAAAGTAGTTTTTTCTGCATAATTTACAAAACCAATATCAACTGTAGATTCCCCCTGATTAAAATTAACCCCTCCTAAATTAATCACTGATTTCCTTTGATTAAAATTAACGAGCCCCCATTGTAATCCATTGAAATTATTGGTATAGTTAACAAATCCTAAAACTACACCTGTAGATTGTCCCAAATGAATATTGGCTACACCTATACCTACTCCTGTAAATGAATTATTCACCTTATTAGCTCCAGGAATCCAAAACGGATTTAATTGTACCCCTGTAAAGTTATTTGTTTCACCCAATGCTAAAATATTTATATCCAAACCGCTCATATTAGTATTTTTTCCATAAAGTAGGTTAAGTCTTACTCCTTTTATACTTTGATCTGCTGGGATATTGGTTCCTGGCAGCCCTAATTGAAATGAAGCTTCTGCAAAAGTCATAGTAGAAATTAAACATATCATTCCCAATAAAATTTTAACTCTTTTCATATTTTTTACCTCCTAAAAATTTGTTTATATCACTTTCACAATACTACACTAAAGTCTCGGCTATCTCAAGAAGTTCTTTTGGATCTTCTATAAAATAATTTGGGTTATACTTTTTTAAATTAACAGATGTATTGAATCCCCACCCCACAGATATAATAGGTACTTCTATTTTTTTACATGCTTCTATATCCCGTGTTTCATCCCCTACATATATGATCTTATCTAATTTTTCTATCTTCATCATTTTATTTATAGCTTTATCCTTTCCAAATACATTTTTTTCAGCATAGATAAATTCAAATAAATTTCTCATCTCATAGTGCTTTAAAAAATCGTCTACATTTTTCTTATTATTAGATGTCAATACTCCCATTTTATATCCCATTTTATTTAAAGATATCAAAACTTCCTTTATCCCGTCTATAAGAGGTATTTCCTCCATCTTCCGGGACATCAATTTTTTCAGTCTAAACAGAAGAATTGGAAGTTATTTAAGTTTTTTAGCTATATGATTGTTGTATAAATCTATTCCCATATGTAAAGAATCTGCTATAGTTCCGTCAAAATCAAATATAAATATAGTTTTTTTCATAATCAACCCCCCCATTTTATTCTATAATATAATTATACCACACAAAAAATATTTTTTTTTAATAAAAAAAAGCAGTTTTAAAGGATTTATCCTTTAAAACTACTATCTATTTAACTAAATTTATTTAGACAATAATTCTATTGTAGATAAAGCAACAATTATCCACATAGTCGGCTTTACTGTTTTAATTTTCCCTGATAAAATCTCTACAATTGCATATGAAATAAATCCAAAGGTAATACCTGTGCTAATACTATATGTTAGTGGCATTAAAATTATTGTTAAAAATACTGGTATAGCTATTTCTATCTTGTGTAAATCTATATTTATAAGATTTTTAAACATGTATATCCCTACGATAATAAGTGCTGGTGCCGTAGCAAATGCCGGTACAATTCCTATCATCGGAGTAAAAAATATAGCTAAGAAAAATAATACTGCTGTTGTAGCAGATGTAAGTCCTGTTCTTCCACCTTGAGCAATTCCTGAAGCAGATTCTACAAATGTAGTAGTAGTACTTGTTCCCAATAATGATCCTATTACAGTAGCTGCTGCATCGGCTTCTAAAATCTTACTTACATTTTCAATTTTTCCTTTTTCATCTATCATCTCAGCTTCATTTGCACAAGCTACAATAGTTCCTACTGAATCAAATAAGTCCACAAACATAAATGAAAATATAGGTCCAATCATAGAAACTTTTAAAGCTCCTAATATATCTAATTTAAAAGCAATCGGTGCTATACTTGGTGGAGTAGATATTATTCCACTCGGTAATTCTACGTATCCTAAAATCATTCCTAGGATCGTAGTTATCATTATTCCTATTAAAATTCCACCCTTTACCTGTTTTATCTCTAGTCCTCCCATTATTATAAATCCTATTAATCCTAAGATTACAGTGGGGCTTAGAGGTCCTAATCCTACTAAAGTAGCGGGGTTAGCTACAATCAATCCTAAATTTTTTAGTCCGATAAATGCAATAAATAATCCAATTCCTGCTCCTACAGCTAATCTAAGTTGAACAGGTATAGCATCTATTATCTTTTCTCTAAATCCAGTCATTGTAAGTAATAAAAATATGATTCCTGAGATAAATACTACTCCCAAGGCTATATTCCAAGTAGCTCCCATTCCAAACACCAAGGTATAAGTAAAGAATGCATTTAATCCCATCCCAGGAGCCATAGCTAATGGTGCATTAACCCAAAGAGCCGTTATCATCGTTCCTATGAAGGCTGCCAAACAAGTAACAGTAATTAGTGCTCCCTTATCCATTCCAGTTTCACCCAATATTCCTGGGTTTACAAATATAATATAAGCCATTGTTAAGAACGTAGTTGTTCCAGCCACTATCTCCTGTTTTATGTTTGTTCCGTGTTTTTCTAATTGAAAAAAATCCATCTCTTTCTCCTTTTTTTAATAATATAATTGTTAAAAATAAAAAATCCCCATGCTATACACAAGGGGTTCATTATTTATAATTCAATCATATATTATTAAAAACTCTTGAAAGCTTTTACAAAACCATGGAAGAAATTATAATTAATTAACCCCATAGTAAGCCATTTACGGTGACTCGTAGAAACTTCCAACCAATTATGAAAATATATGGGTTTAAATATTTTATATTTAATATTACAATAAGTTAATTGGTAATGTCAAGAATTTCTTTTTTTAACCCTATTCTTTTTATCAAATAGCAGCCTGAAAATTCTATGTTATTTTCATTTAAAATTTCTCTAGTTTTCTTATAATCCATAGGATTTATACGTAGTGATAGACCACAGCTAGATGTTATTTCCCTGGGTGCAGGAATTATTCTTATATCTAAATTTGTTTCTTTTAATAATTTTTCACTCTTTATTGCCATATGAGTAGACTCAAAGGAAATAAGATTAAATTCTTCTGTTTTTTTCATTTTATTTTCTTACTCCTTTATTTTTATAGTTTCACGATTATTAAAATCAAGCGTAAACAAAACTTGATTTTAAATATAAACCTCTAGAATTAGAGGAAAGTAAGCTCCATAGTTTAGTTCTAGTTATCCTTTCAAACTCTACTTTGGTTTCTACAAGTCTTCAAAAGAAAAAGATTCAACTAACCCTCTCTCGCCTGTCGGCACTCTCCCCCTCAATAGGGGGAAAGATAATTAAACTCTTTTATATTCATAATCTTTTGGAGTATGTTCAGCTTTTTGTAAATAATCATCTGCAATACAATCCAGTCTTTTTCAAATTTATTTACTCTAGAACAAACATCACTATAAAGACTCTTTAGATCATGTTATTTCGAAAACCTTTCATTTTTGTCTAATAATATATTTAATGACCATATTATTGCTTTCAAATACAATTCAATGGTATGGTTTGCATTAAACAATATTGGAAATATAATTGAATTTGCCCTATATTGTGAATTATTATTTAATAGTTCTTTAAGTTGGATAATTACTGAGTTTGAATAACCTTCTGCTAAAATAGTCATATTTCGTATTTAATGTAAACCATAACCTGTTGTAATTCTCCAATTTAGAATTGCTGATTTTCTCATGTTTTGATTTGTTGAAAAAATATCTTTCATTCTGATTCCTTCTAATAATAAAAAAAAAAAAAATTTTTTTTATCTAGAGTTTCCTCTTATTACTTTCTCTTGAAAAAAAGTAACCAAAGTTCAAGGCTGTTTTTAAATTTATATTTTATATTCTAAAAAATTTGAAAAAATCGAATCGATTGCTATATCTTAAAGTAAGTCGTCGAATATTTTTCAAAACCTTTTATTCATATTCCATTTACTAAATTTAAAAAATGCCAATTATAAAAAACTATCACAATCTATTCTTACTTTGGTTTCTCTTACGAAGAGAAACCATAAGAAGGAAGAGTTATTACGGTCTTATTAATTTATCTGCACCTTGCAATCTTTCTATGATAGTATACATATTACTTACCTCTCCTACCGCCAATTTATCTCCTAAATTGTAGTAATTAAGACAGGTTCCGCAGGTTAATATCTCTACTCCCATCTTATCTAAAGTTTTTAAATCTTCTAGTGTAGGAGCGCCTTCTACTGTCAGTTTAGCTCCTCCGTTATAAAATAAAACCGTAGTTGGCATAATATCCATCTCAGTCAGTGTATAGATAAAGCCCGTCATCAATACATCTCCTAATTCGTCAATTCCTTCTCCCATCTTATCTGAAGAAATAGCTATAACCATTTTTTCATTTGATGCTGTATCATTTGAATCAATAATAGTTCCACCTTCTCCCTTGGTGATTACTACCCTATATTTATATTCTTCTACTTTATCATAATCAGATTCAAGTCCCATCTCTTTAGCCATTTTTAATAAATTTTCCATGGAAGATTCATTATCTACCATTGTTTCAACACTTCCATTTTCCTCTATATTTTTTAATGCTTTTTTAGTTTGAATTACAGGTAATGGACAAGCCAGTCCCATAGCATCTATTTTTATCAAAATTAATACCTCCTTATTTTTACCACCATTTTTTTACACAGACCAAAATATGAAAATTCAAATGTTTACATAATTAGTGGTTAATTTCTTTGCCCTTACACCAATACCCTTGCATTATCTACTCTTTTAGTAACTCCTACTTTATCTGAATGTTCCAAATATGCAACCAAATACTTTCTGCTTGTCTCTATCTTAACTTTAACATCAGGTAGTGCTATTTCTTTGCCACCTTCTCCCAACTTATTTATTACCATCATTAGATTATTATAATCTGATTCCAGAAGGAATATATCTTTTTCTATAAATTTTAATTTTCCTAATAATACCATCATATCAAAAACCATCTTTAATTCCTTAGGATCGTTAGACAATTTAGACAATTCATCATATTTAGGAGGCTTATAACCATTATTTTTATAAGCTTTCAAGATCATATCTTTAATTTTCTCCTGATTCCCGCTTAACTTTATCTCAAAATCAAAAAGTGAAACTAAACTAGAATTTACCTTAATAATTTTATCATCCTCTAATTTTGATAAGACCTCTAAATAGTTTTTATTCTTAAATTTTTTAGAAAAAACCTTATTTCTAACAGTTGATGTATTTTCTCCTATAAGTAACGGATTTTTACTATGAAATTCCTCCAACATTGATAAAAGTTCTACTTTTTTTTCTTCCAAGAAATTTTTATGTATATATACAGTTTCATTTAAAGCTGTTAATTCTAGAACTTCCTTATTTTTAACCAATTTTTCTATGGATTGAGTGATATCTTCGGCACTTCCAAAATTTAATTTTATATCTTCAAAAGATGGATATTTAGAACTTAATTCCTCAATAATACTAGATAGTTTAATATTGTTATCATTCTTTCCACCCTTTAATTTTTCAATTAATTTCTCATCAAACCTCTTAGCCTTAGTAGCTAATGGATTGAGGATAGTTACTCCTCCAATGGTAAACATAGGAGAATAATTACGAAGTATTCCTAGGTCTCCAGTGAATCCAACCAATTCTTTTTCTAAGATCAACTGGGCATAACCACTCATTCCAGCTTTTAATTCCTGTTGATCCAATAATTTTATTCTACAGATTATTTCCTTGGTTCCATGGTGAAATCTAACCCTTTGATTATTCTTTAGAACCTTGTTGTTAGAAGATAGATAATTTATCTCTACATCCATAAGTTTCGTTACAGAAAGGGAATTAGGAGTCGCTACTACACTTCCTCTTTTTATATCTTCCTTGTCTATCCCTGCAAGATTTATAGCACATCTATTCCCTGCACTTAGAGTATTGACATTTATACCGTGATTTTGTATTCCTCTGATCTTAGCTACCCTGTCACCTGGATATATTTGCAATAAATCTCCTACTTTTAAGTTTTTTCCTTGAGATGTCCCTGTGATTATGGTACCAAATCCTTTTACACTAAATGATCTGTCCACCGACATCCTAAAAACTATTTTTTCCTGTTCTTCATCTTTAATAGTTTTTACTAATTCCCTCAATGAATCCTTTACCAATTGATAAGAATCTGAATTATCTATAGAAGTTTCAATCATAGGAGCTTCACTTAAAAAACTTTCCTTTAACTCTTCTTCAATCTCACGTCTTACTTCTATTACTCTTTCTTTACTTGCTTTATCACATTTAGTTATCACTATAATCCCGTGATGGATTCCTAAAAGCCTAACTATATCAAAATGCTCTCGAGTCTGTGGCATTATTCCATCATCAGCAGCTATTACTAACATAACTATATCGATCCCTGTAGCTCCAGCCATCATATTTTTTACAAACTTTTCATGCCCCGGAACATCTATTATTCCTACTTTTTCTCCATCTATATCGAGATAACTAAACCCTAAATCTATAGAGATCCCTCTCTTTTTTTCTTCTGGTAATCTGTCGGTATCTACCCCTGTAAGGTTTTTTATCAACGTAGTTTTACCATGGTCTATATGCCCTGCTGTTCCAATTACTATACTCATATTTTATCAATCCCTTTATTCAAAATTTCATAAATATCATCTATGTCGTTTTCATTCAAAGTTTTACAATCAAAAATCAATCTTCCTCCTTGAATCCTACCAATTATAGATAATGAATTATTTCGAAGAGTCCTTTCTAATTTAATAATACTATAACCTATATAAGATATCGCTACCCCAAAACTATCCATAAGTTCTGTGGGCATAGACCCTCCTCCGATCATTGCATTAGTTTCAACTAAATCCACTTCTAATGTTTCTAAAGTTTTTAACTTTTTATATAAAATATGAGCTCTTTTTTCGACCTCGTCTTTCCCCTCTAATATCATTTTGAGAGTAGGAATATTTTTTACAGCTTCCGATTCATCTAAATATTCTCTTAAAGTGACCTCCAAAGCAGCTATAGTCAACTTGCTCACTCTTAAGGTACGTAAAAGATTATTTCTTTTCATCTTTTCAATATATTGTCTTTTTCCAACTATAATTCCAGCCTGAGGCCCTCCTAAAAGTTTATCCCCACTAAATGTAACTACGTCTATGCCAGATTTTAAACTCTCTTGAACTGTAGGTTCCTTCTTATATCCATATTTAGCAAAATCTACCACTACTCCACTACCTAAATCTTCAATAGAGATCAATTTTTTATCTCTAGCTATCTTAGATAATTCTTCATTTTTTACTTCCTTAGTAAATCCCATGATCTTATAGTTAGAAGTATGTACTTTTAGGAGTGCTTTAGTTTCAGGTGTTATAGCCTCTAAATAATCCTTCTTATGAGTTCTGTTGGTTGTTCCGACTTCTATCAGTTTAGATCCGCTATATTCCATTATAGCGGGGATTCTAAAGGATCCACCTATCTCTACCAATTCTCCTCTAGATACGATTACTTCACTGTCCTTAGTCAGGGTGTCTAAAACTAATAATACTGCTGCTGCATTGTTATTTACTACTAGGGCACTTTCTGCTCCCGTTATATCACAGATTAATTTTTCAATGTGGGAATATCTACTTCCCCTCTTACCAGTAGATATGTCATATTCCAAATTATTATAGTTACTGGCTATATTCACTATATTTTTCACACTACTTTCCATTAATTTAGATCTTCCCAAATTAGTGTGTATGATCGTTCCTGTTGCATTTATTACTCTTTTAAGATTTAATTGATTTTTTGATTCAATTAATTTTATTATCTTATTGGTAATCTTCATCTTTAGATCTTCCTTATCTATATCCATATTAATGAATTTTTTATTTAATATCTGTTTTCTGTAGAATGAAATTCCTTCTCGGATAGATTTAATTAAAATATTATATGGAACATTATCTTTATATGTCTCTAATTTTTCACTTATTAAAAATTCATCTACCTTTGGCAGATTTGATAACAATCTTTTCAACTTTAAATCCCCCTTCATTGCCTACATAACTTTAATTCTAAATGCATCTTTTTTCACGATTTCCCCTACGAGGCTAGATTTTATATCCAATTCCTCCAAGTCAGCTAGAAATTTATCTGTATCTTCATTTGCTACACTTATTAGTAATCCTCCCGAAGTCTGCGGATCAAACAAGATCTCCTCCATAGGGAATGAAACTCCCTCTAAAATCACTTTATCTCCCAAATGTTTTCTATTTTTTTGTCCAGCAGAAGTAATCAAAAATTCTTCTGCATATTCATAGGCTTCTTTAATATAAGGTACTTTTTTACTATCAATTACTATACTGATCTCATCATTTAACATCTCAGATAGATGCCCCAAAAATCCAAATCCAGTTACATCTGTACATCCATTTATATTATATTTTTTCATTTTTTCAGCAGAATATTTATTCAATGTTTCCATAATTTTTATGGCTTCCTTATAAGAACGATCATTAGCTTCTCCTACATTATGAGCTGTAGTCACTATCCCAATACCAAGAGGTTTTGTAAGTATCAGTTTATCCCCTGGCTTACATGTATTATTAGCTATTACTTTATCGGGATGTACCACTCCTGTTACAGATAATCCATATTTTGGATTTTCATCATTAATAGAATGTCCTCCACTCAAAATTCCACCTGATTCCGTTACTTTTTCAGCTCCCCCACGTAAAATTGCTCCTAATATATTGGGATCTAATTTTTCTGGGAAACACACTATATTCAGTGCCGTAAGGACTTCTCCACCCATTGCATATACATCACTGAGAGCATTTGCTGCTGCTATTTTTCCATATGTATATGGATCTTCAACTATGGGAGTAAAAAAGTCTAGAGTTTGAATTAAGGCCATATCTTTATTTACCTTATATACTGCGGCATCGTCAGCACTATCGAATCCAATAAGCAGATTCTCGTCGTATACTTTTGGAATATGAGCCAATACTTTTGATAGAACACCCGGTCCTATTTTAGAAGTTCAGCCCCCACCGCTGCAAAATTTTTCAAATTTGTTCATCTTATTACCTCCCATATTTTTTTTCATTTTAACATTTTTTCCACGTTAATTCAATGTAAACAGTCTTAATAAAGAAAATAAAAGAGGCGGATTTAAAAAATCCACCTCTTTCTAGAAATTCACATAAATAACTTATATGAAAAAAATATTAAAATGTTGCTTAAATACTATTTATCTTTAAATAATTTTTTAAATTCACCATAGCCTTCTTTTTCTAAATAACTTAGTATCTTCTTTTTCTACAATATTTTCTGGAATCAATGGTTTTGTAAAACTAGGCCATCCTGTTCCAGATTTATATTTATCTATTGAACTAAAAAGTACTTCTCCTATAGATAAGATCTACATAAATTCTGTCTTTTTATTTATTTTAATGTTTCAATCAAATATTTTTTAAACCATTTTTTATTAAAATCAACAGCTACCAAGATTTTACCACCTTTGATATTTTCAGTAGTTTTTCCCCTTTTCTCATCTGTTTCAACCAATATTTGTTTTTCTTCAAATTTAAAAGCATCCTTATATACCACTGAGATCAAAGCTATTGTATCGTGAAACACCACACTTGTCATCCCAATTTTTTCTCTTACTCTAAACATTGAATCAAATATTTCCATAGTTACCCTGCCGTATTTAGAATCAGATTTTCTGATATCCTCTAATTCATCAGAAGCGAACTCTCCCTTCATAGTAGCATCCAATCCTATCATTTTTATTTCCATCCCTGAATTAAATACTATATTAGCTGCCTCTGGATCAACAAATATATTAAACTCTGCATAGGGAGTTATATTCCCACCACAAAGTGATCCCCCCATAATAGTTATTCCTTTTAAAAGTTTTTTTAATTCTGGATATTTAACCAATGCATTAGCAACATTTGTTAAGGGCCCGACGGCAACTAATTCAACTTCTTTAGGATATTTTTTAGCACATTTCAAATAAAATTCTTCATACTTTTTAGAAATTTTTTTAGATGAACTGGGTAACTCTATATCTCCCATCCCTGTTTCTCCATGAAATTCTGTTGCTGTATATAAGTCTCTCGATAATGGTTTTTCTAAACCGCTATATACATCTATATCATTATTTAAATATTTTAAAAGATTTGATGCATTTCTCATTGTGTGAGAAAGTTCTACATTTCCAGCAACTGTTGTTATTCCAAGTATATTTATGTTCTTATCTGCTAAACCAGTTATGATGGCTAAAGCATCGTCCATTCCTGGATCGCAATCTAATATTATTTTCTGCATATAATCCTCCTATTTCTTTTATAACATAGTAACATATCAAAGTTTGTTTCTCAATAACTACAGATTCAAACTTTAAATTAAAAAAAATTTTATCTTATTTTTTTCAAGTTTAACATATCAAATATAATTTTTATTGAAAATTCAACAAAAACATGATATCTTATCTTTATAAATAAAAATAAATAAACTAGAAATAGTACGTATATAGCTCTATTTCATTATACAAGGAGATTTCATGAAGAAAACATTTAGAGAGATCGGAATGATAGCCCGATGTACCGCGACTATAAGCGATATTGAATTTAAGAAAATTAACCTTGCCAAGGGACAGTATCTTTATTTAGTAAGAATATATGAAAATCCAGGAATTATACAAGAAAGAGTCGCTGATATGCTCAAGGTAGATAGAACCACTGCAGCTAAGACAATAAAAAAACTGGTAGAAATGGAATTAATAAAAAAAACAAAGAGCAAAAACAATAAAAAAGAGCTGAAACTCTACTGTACACCCAAAGGAAAAGAAATTTATCCTTTTCTCCAAAAAGAAGAAGAATACACAGTACGTTCAGCTATGGAGGGAATGAGTACAGAAGAAAAAAAAATGGTTTTTGAACTTTTATATAAGATGAGAACAAATATTGAAAAAGATTGGAAAGATATCAAAAAAGGAAATAAAAGGAGATATTAAAAGATGAATTTAGAGATTAAAAAATTTGACGAACTCACAGGTAGGGAAGTGTATAAAATACTGAAGATAAGATCAGAGGTTTTTGTAGTAGAACAAAATTGTGTATATAACGATGTAGATGAAAAAGATATAGAATCTATTCATATTATGATCGAAGAAGATAATAATATTATAGCTTATCTGAGAGTTATAAAACCAGGGATTTCATATGATAATGCTTCTATTGGTAGAGTTCTAGTGACTTCTGAAGCAAGGGGTAAAGGTTTAGCTAGAAAAATTATCCAAACAGGAATGGATTATATAATCAATAAATGGAATGAAGAAAAAATAACCATAGGAGCACAGAATTATTTGAGAAATTTTTATGAAAGTTTAGGTTTTGAAGTAGTCTCTGATGTTTATTTAGAAGATGGAATTCCACATATAGATATGACTTATAATAAAATTAAGATTTAAATTTTATCTATAACAACTTGACACTATCTTCTTTATAGCAAAGTTTTATGGTAGAATAGTTATAACAAAATTAACTGGTAAATATGCATTGAATAGTATAAATAATTTTTTTGTAGATATGGGAAATATACTATATTAATAGTACGTTTGTCGCCGTTTATTTCTTTTGATATTGTTAGTTATGCTGCTGGCATAGGACAGCTCCCAGCAACAATAATTTATTCATATATTGGGAGTGTGTTAATAGGTACAACCAAAACAATAGTAATGGGATTACTATTGTTATTTGCAATAAGTATATTAATATTTTTATTTAAAAAAGTTTGGAATGATAAAAAACAACTAAAAGATATAATAGATGTAAAAGATATAAATTAAAAAAAAAAGAAAAAAATAGAGAATAGGAGAAAATTATGATCCCTGAAAACCTCAGAGAAAAAATGGAAGAAATAATCGATGGTTGTTTAGAATGTAAATCTAAACCTTGTATGAAAATCTGTGTAATGTTAAATGAATTTGGAGAAAACCCTAAAGAAATTCTTAAAAATTGTATAGTAAAAAATGAAATACCGGATAAAATGGTATACTCATGTAATATGTGTAACCGATGTACAATTGCCTGTCCAAAAAATTATAGAATACAAGATATTTTTATGGAAAGTAGAATTCTAAAAATAAAAGAAAATAATGGTAAATCACCTATGAAAGGTCATAGAGCAATAGAAGCTCACCAATATTTAGGATATTCAAATTTATTTAATACGGTCAATAAAGCTCCTAAAGGAAATAAAACTAAAAGAATATTTTTTCCAGGGTGTTCTTTACCTTCTTATAATTCAAAAGCAGTGGGAAATATATTGGATTTTTTGCAAGAAAAATATAATGGAGAGATAGGATCGGTCTTAAAATGTTGCGGGAAACCGACAAAATCTCTAGGGCAAATAGAGGCTTTTAAAAAAAGGTATGCTAAAGTTCAAAAAGATATAGATGATACAGGAGCAGAGGAAATTATCGTAGCATGTCAATCATGTTATAAGATCTTTAAAGAAAATAGCCCCAATCAAAGAGTAAAATCTTTGTGGGAGATATTACCTGAATTAGGACTGCCAGAACATGCTCTAGGAATAGGAAAAGATTCAGATATAGTATTTGGTATTCATGATTCTTGTTCTACTAGAGAAAACAAGGAAATCCAAGACGGCATTAGATGGATATTAGATCAAATGGAGTACAAAATTGAAGAACCTAAAAATACCAGAGAAAATACAAAATGTTGTGGATTTGGAGGGATGGTAATGCCTGCTAATCCAGAAGTAGCCCGTGCAGTTCTAACTGAGAGGGGAAAAGAATATAAGACGGATCATGTAGTAAGTTATTGTGCTGCATGCAGGGAATCTATGGAAACAGCAGGAAAAGATTCGGTACATATTTTAGATTTAATATTCGGAGATAAATATATAAAGACTTCAGCAGAAAAAAGGTCTCAAGATCCAGTTAAACAATGGATGAATAGATTTAAATCTAAAAAAGAGTTAAATAAAAGAAGATAATATTAAAGGGAAAATCGGATGTTTGTTTTAAATATAAAAAAATATTATATTTATTTAAAGTTAAGAAGTTTGCTCGCCTTTGGCGGGCAAATATTATTTTAATGAATGTAATATAAATATTTATTTTAGAAAAAAAGTATACAGAATATAATAATATAATTATGTTATAATAATGAAAAGAATATGATTATTTTTGGGAGGAAAGATATGAAAAAATTAATATTTTTATTAATATTAGTAAGTTTTTTATTGATAGGTTGTGGGGAAAAAAATGAAGTATCAAAGAAAAATGTTTTGGATATGAGCTGGGAAGAGATTATAAAAAATGCTGATGGTCAAAGTGTTTCTATAACAATGTGGGGTGGAAGTAAGGAGATAAATAAATATTATGACGAATTTATAGCTCCTAATTTGAAGAAAGAATATAATATAACTTTAAAAAGGGTACCGGTTACAGATATCAGACAACCTCTGAATAAATTGGTTATAGAAAAAGAGGCTAATAAAACAAATGGGAGTACCGATGTTATTTGGCTCAATGGAGAAAATTTTAAATTTGCTAAAATTAATGGAATTTTATTAGGAAAGATTAACTCTAAATTACCAAATATAGAAGAAGTTGACCCAAATGCTCTTAGGAGTGATTTTGGCGAACCAGTTGACGGACTAGAAACACCTCTGGGACAAGCTAATTTTATAATGATAACAGATGTGAAAAATCATCCTAGAACAGCAGCAGAACTAAGATCATGGGTAATAAAAAATCCAGGGAGATTTACCTATTCTAATCCCAATGATTTTGTAGGAAACGCCTTTATAAGGACACTGGCAGTAGATATATTGGGAAGAACTGATTTTACAGTGAGTGAGATGGGACCGGTATGGGACTACTTAAATAAAATAAAACCATATCTATGGAGAGAAGGGAAAACATATCCTGAATCTTCAGAAAGAAATCACGAGTTATTTGCTAGTGGAGAAGTAGATTTTTCTATCAGTTATACTCCTAGTATTGTAGAAAATAAAGTAGCATTAGGAGAATTTCCTAAAAATGCGTATCCATATGTAATGAATGTGGGGAGTTTTACAAATAATCACTATTTGACTATAGCAAAAAATACACAAAATCCAGAAGCAGCTTTGGTTTTTATAAACTATATGATCTCAAACGATCCTCAAGAGGAAAAGATGAAGTCTTCAGTCTGGGGAGATGGAGCCGTTACCCAAAAATTAAAGGAAGAGTTGTTTACACCTCAATTGGAGGAATTATCTCCAGAGGTAACAGAAGGGATAAAAGATGAATGGTATGAAAAAGTGGCAAAAAGTTAAGAAACATCTAGGAATCTTACCTAGTATCGTTGTGATGTTGGTATTATTTTGGAGTGGAATATTAAAGTCTTTCCAACAAATATTTGATTATAAATTATTGAAAAAAGTAATAACTAAGGGAGAATTTTTAAATTCTTTGGTTTATACAACTAAATTAAGTATATTCTCTATAATTTTAGTTGGGATAATATCTCTTTTGGGGATATATATTCTCTATCTTATCAGTACAGAAGTAGGCCTAGCAAAATTAAACGGGATAAAGATGTTTTTTCTTTCACCTATGTATATCCCATATCTTTTAGGAGGATATATGATCTCTACTCTAATTGGGCAAAGTGGTATTATTTCTACTCTATGCTATAGAATAGGATGGATTCATAAGATGAATGAATTTCCAATTTTAGTCAATGAGAGTTATGGATATTCAATCATATTGACCTATGGATGGAAAGCCAGTCCATTTGTGATTCTCATGGTCTATTCAACTATGATAAAAATAAATAATGAATGGCTGGATGTAGCTAAAGTATATGGAGTAAATAGATATCATTTTTTTAAAGAGGTAGTCTTGCCAATAATTTTTCCTATCTATTTGAGTTCGTTATTTGTCGTTTTTGCTCATATATTTGCTTCATTTGAGGTTCCATATCTTTTGGGAGTAACTTATCCTAGGACTCTTCCAGTCTTAGCCTATGAAAAATATGCTAGGAATAGTATAACTCATAGGGAAGAAGTAATGGTAATAAATAGTATAATTATATTGTTAACAGCCAGTGTGGCACTAATTATTTATAAATTAAATAGATCACTGGGAGAAAGGGTGGAATTAGAATTAGAAAAATAATTATGATAGCAGGATTGGTCTTTATATTAGCAATTTTATTTCCATTTATTCCTTTAATTCTAGGTTCAATATCTACTGGATGGAGATTTGGAGAGATACTGCCTTCTAATTATTCCATAGATGGATATGAATATGTATTAAAAAATAGATCCACGTGGATTGGAATGGGATATAACTTATTGATTGCTTATACCGTGGCTATAATCAATCTGTTTTTAGCTATACCTGCAGCTAAATTTTTATTCAGAAAAAAAAGTAGATTCAAAGGGATCTATATGATAATTTTATTCGCTCCTCTAATAGTTCCATCCTTGTCATCTGTATTAGGGATCCATCACAGTATGATAATCTATGGATTAACAGATAATTTATTAGGAGTGATCTTGGTCAATATAATACCTAGTTTTCCTTATGTACTCCTCAGCCTTTATGGTAGTTTCAAAGGGTTCCCTAAAGGGTTGGAAGAATCTGCACTTATTGATGGTGTTTCAAAAATTCAGATGTATAGGTATATTATTCTGCCAATACTACTCCCTGGAATATTGATTGGATCAACAATATCTATATTGATATCTTTGTCGGAATATGTCTTAACCTTTCTTATAGGTGGAGGAGAGATAATTACTCTTCCAATATTGATGTTTCCATATTTAAGCAGTGGAGATAAGATAATCGGGGCAGTATATGCCATTCTATTTATTTTTTTTAATGTTGTTGGAATTTTATTATTTGAACTGGGTATAAAGCTTGTATTGAAAAAAATGACTAAGATTTAATCATGAATAGTACGAATAGCACGAATTAACGCGAACAAATTAATTTTAATAATCGCGAAGTAACTTTAAATATCCGTATATACATCAGATAGTATCTGTGTTCTATAGATTTTATAATAATTGTATAATTCATGAAAAAAAGTTGAAAAATAAAAGAAGGGAGGAGAGATGTTAGATACACATGGGAGAAAATATGTACAACCACTAATTAAATATTTTGCAGATGGATTTATAAAAGTGGGGGTTAGTGCCAATGAAGTTACGATTATAGCTCTTCTATTGGGGCTTGGTGTGCCTTTATCTATATATCTAGGTTATTCATGGATAGGAGTGGTTCTTTTATGGATATCAGGATTTTTGGATGCTGTAGATGGAACTATTGCCAGATTAAAGGGATCCAATCTTTTTGGGGCACTTATGGATGTCACCTTTGATAGAATAGTAGAAATTGGAATAATACTGATAATGGCTATAAAATATCCAGAAAATAATTTTTTATTTTTATTACTTACTTCTAGCATCATAATAAGTATGACTATATTTTTGACAGTGGGAACATTGTCTGCAAAAGTAAGTGAAAAATCTTTCTATTATCAAGCAGGTTTAGCGGAAAGAACAGAAGGGTTTATATTTTTTTCAGGGATGATTTTGTGCCCTCAATATCTAAAAATTATAATAATTATATTTATCTTGATAATAATGATTACTGTCGGTCAAAGGATGACAGAGGCTAGAAAAATATTGAAATAAGGAAATTAAATTAAAAAAAAAGAGGAATATCTATCCTGAAAACTGGTAGATACTCCTTTTTTTAATTAAGTATGTTTTTATTATCTAAAGTTATTCAACTATGAATAGAGGCATTTTGAATTCTTCTACCCCATATGTAGAGACAAGTTTTTTAGTATCATTAGATGTGATCCACTTCACCATCTTCTCCCATCTTCAGGGCACGACCTGTTCCAACTGCAATGGGTTTAACACTAATTCCAGTTTCTTTTTGAAATTCAGGTAATACATAATCCAAAAGGCCGCTATCTCTCACACTGGTGGTAGTTGCTAATAAAAGTTGGTTTGAAGCTCCGAAAGTAGCTAGTGATATTAATAGCATAAGTATAAAAATTGTTTTTTTCGTGGTACTCTCTAATAAAATATATTCAGTAATAAAAATGGCAGAAATATTTATGACTGTATCTATAACTTAGTTTATGTTATTCAAATATTTAACTTTTATTTTTTCTTAGAATCAGAGATAATTTTTTTGGTGTGTAGATACCTTATAAAAATCTCGTTTTATTAAAATATACTTAATTAAATTATATAATGTTTTTTCTATATTTCAAATAGTATAGATAAAAATAAAAATATATTTTATCTACAACAACTTGACATTATCTTTTTTTCGGATATTTCCATTGTAACCAGTCATATGCTATAATAATTCTATATTTATTAATAATTTTATGGGGTTGAGCAGGAGGAAGGGGTATGGGAAGTAGTAAAAAAATTATCCTTCACTATGATATGGATGCATTTTATGCATCAATAGAGATAAGGGATCAGCCTAATCTTCGTGGTAAACCTGTAATTGTAGGGACTAGTGTTATAACGACTTGTAACTATGAAGCTAGAAAATATGGTTTACACTCTGCAATGAGTGTGATAAAAGCTAGAGGACTCTGCCCCTATGGTATATACTTGAAAGTTGATAAAGAAAAGTATAGCAGAGTTTCCAAACAGATAAAAAACTTAGTTTTAAAACTGACCAACAAGGTAGAATTTATAGCTTCAGATGAAGGATTTGTAGATATTACAGATATCATAAAAAAATATTCATCCTATGAAATATTTGCTGAAAAATTTCAACGAGGTATATTTAAAAATACAGGATTAACATGTTCTATTGGGATAGGGTATAATAAACTCAGTGCAAAATTAGCCAGTGATGCTAAAAAACCTGGAGGAGTGACATTTATCAGAAATCTAAATGAGTTTGCTGATTTTATGTCGGATAAGGGGATAAAACTAATACCAGGGATAGGAAAAAAAACCCAGGAAATACTCGGTCGGAAAAATATTGTACAAGTATCTGATGTATTAAAGGTGTCACTGCAGGAGCTTAGGAGTATATTAGGTTATAATAGAGGTGAGATGATCTACGAATATTCTAGAGGGGTTGATAATAGAAAGGTATCTATAGAATCTAAAACACATTCTATAAGTAATGAGAGGACTTATTCTACTCCTTTAGAAGACATGGACTTTATATGGTCTGAATTTCTAAACTTATTAGTAAAAACTCATAAAAGATTAAAGTATCAAAAATTTCATACAAAAACTCTAACTTTAAAAGTAAGATATTTAGATAGGAAAACTATAACTAGATCTAAAAGTATGAATATATCCACTCAAAATATAGAAACTTTAAAAAAGTTATTGGATGAGCTATTTGAGGAGATTAATTTAGAAAATAAAATTAAATTATTGGGAATTAATCTAGGAAATTTAAATGAAAATAAAGAATATCAATTATCTTTCAAAGATGTAAAAGGAATAAAAAAGGAAAGAAAAATACAAGAATTAAAAGCTAAAATTAAATTATTAAATTATTAAATTATTTTAATTTTGATGATAATGTTGTATAAATAATATAAGGATAAAATAAACACATAACTTTAGGAGGAATAAAATGAAAAAACTTGCAAATGACTTTATTAACTTTTCCCATTCTTCAAAATCTGTATTTCATGCAGTAAAAAATACTGCTGACATATTGATAGACAATGGATATAGAGAGATCTCAGAATCTGAAAAATGGAAACTAGAGGTCAATGGTAAATATTTCTTCAAAAAAAATCATTCTTCATTGATTGCATTCTCTATTGGAAATGGGAATTTAAATGAATGTGGATTTAAAATATCTGGGAATCACACAGATTCTCCAGGGTTTAGAATAAAACCTAATCCAGAAATGGTAGGAGATTCATACCTTAGATTGAATACAGAGGTATATGGTGGGCCTATTTTAAATACGTGGTTAGATAGACCCCTAAGTATTGCAGGAAGGGTAGTTGTAAAATCAGAGAATGTTTTTAAACCTAAAACAATCTTAGTAAATATAGATAAACCGTGTTTGATTATTCCTAATCTTGCAATCCATCAAAATAGAGAGGTAAATAAAGGGGTTGAATTGAATAAACAAAACGACACTTTACCTATTTTAACACTGGTAAATAAAGAATTAGAAAAAGAAAACTTTCTATTAAAAATAATTGCTGAAGAAAATAATATAGGTATAGCTGAAATTTTGGATTTTGATCTATATCTATATGAATTTGAAAAGGGATGTCTTGTAGGATTAAATGAGGAGATGATCTCTGCTGCCAAGATAGATAATTTAGGAGCACTCTATGTTGGGTTAGATGCGTTTATCGAAGCTAAAGACTTTAATGGAGTAAATATATTAGCTTGTTTTGATAATGAAGAGGTAGGAAGCAGTACAAAACAGGGAGCAGACTCAAATATGCTATTAAATGCTATGGATAGAATATCACTGTCTTTAGGACTAGATAGGGAGGAGTTCTTTTGTGCACTATCGAATTCATTTATGCTATCTATAGATGGAGCTCATGCGGTTCATCCAGCTCAGGGTCAAAAGACAGATCCTATAATAAGACCTAAGATGAATCATGGTGTAGCACTCAAAGTTACTGCTAATCAATCTTATACTTCAGATGCACATTCATTAGCTGTAGTAAAACAAATATTAGAAGCTAATGGAATTCCGTATCAATATTTTGTAAATAGGTCGGATACGCCAGGAGGCTCTACAATAGGGCCAATTTCTTCTACACACGTAGATATAAATGCTGTAGACTTGGGATTAGCAATGATTGGAATGCACTCTGTTCGTGAATTATGTGGTGTACAAGATCTTATGAATTTAAAAAAATTACTTAAAAATTATTATTCCCTTTAAAATAAACAGCTGATTTGTTGAAGGTATACAGAAGGAGTGAAAGAATGAAAATATTATTAGTAGAAGATGAAAAACAGATATCAAACTATATAAGTAAGGGCCTTTTAGAAGCAGGGTATGATGTAGATACTGTAGATAATGGAGAAGATGCTATAAGCTATGCTACCAATTATGATTATAGTTTGATTTTACTTGATATTATGATCCCTAAAAAAAATGGGATAGAAGTGGTGAAATATCTTAAAAAACAAAAAGATAATACTTACATAACTCTTATGTCAGCAAAGGATCAAATTCAGGATAAAGTTATGGGGTTAGATGCAGGAGCAGATGATTATTTAGTAAAACCATTTGCTTTTTCAGAGTTATTAGCTAGAATAAGGGCCATATTTAGAAGAAACAGCGAGGTAAATGATAATATTTTGACAGCTCAAGATCTAAAGATGGACTTAGTAAAAAGAATTATTACTAGAGATGATCAAGTGATAGAGTTGACAACTAGAGAATTTAATCTATTAGAATATTTTATAGGAAATAAAAATACTGTTTTAACTCGTATGATGATCACAGAAAAAGTATGGAATATCAATTTTATTTCCGATACAAATGTAGTGGATGTATATATAAATCATTTAAGAAAAAAAATTGATAAGGGATTTGATAAAAAATTAATTCATACAGTTAGAGGAGTTGGATATATATTAAAAGATTAACTAAATTAAAAAAAAATAATTTAATATTTATAACTTTGGTTAAAAGTAATGTTAGGAATTTTATCGCTTTGGGGATTATTTTTACAGGAGTCTTTTTTTTAACTTCAAGTTTATTAAAAAATTATGCTGATAAAAAAATGGCCACCGAAGCAGGAATATTCCAATATCTTATAAAGGATGAAGGGGTGATTTTTAAAACAAATAAAATAATAGATTATTTAGATCTTCTTCCTGTACCTTTAGATATAGTAGTAATAGATGTAGAAGCTAGAAAACCTGTGTATGTAGAAATAAGCGATGATTCGTTTATTTTTAGTAATTCTAAGGTTTTGACAAAACTTATAAAAAATGTAGATCTAAAGAAAAAATTATATATTACGGTTGAAAACAAAAGACTTTTGCTAGGTAGCTTTACCAATGGAGGGAAACCATATATATATGTACTTATCAGAGATATCTCAGATAGAAAACTCTACTTTCCGTGGCTGATGATAACATTTGCCATAATCATTTTTTTAACTATAATTTGGAATTATTATAACACTTTTAATATAATTAACAATCTTTTGATGGGGATAGATGAGATAACTAAATCGACTAACGATATTAAAGTTAAAAATTTATCTGAAAGGATTGAAACTACATGTACAAATAAGAGTATAGTAAACTTAATATCAACTCTGAATTCTATGTTAGGCAGGGTGGAAAACAGTTTTATTCAAATAAATGAATTTACAGATAATGTCAGTCATGAATTGAAGACTCCTATAATGTCTATTAAAAGTATGATAGAGGTGGAACTTAGCAGCGAGAGAAGTATAGAAGAATATCAAGAGGACTTGGGAAAGGTATTGGATGAAGTTAATTGGCTAAATAGTATCATTCAAAAATTATTGATCTTTACTAGAAATCCAGAATCATTGGAGGAATATTTTAAACCTGTAAATGTTGAAAAATTGACCATTGAATTGTGTGAATTTATGGATATTGTTACTCTAGAAAAAGAGATAACATTAAAGTGTGAAATAAAAGACTACAAAAGGGAAGTTTTAGGGGATGAATCACTGATTCGGGATATATTTTTAAATATAATCTCTAATGCTATTAAATATAACAAGGTTGGAGGAGAGATAAATGTTACCTCTTTTATGGTTTGTGATAAAATTGGAATTCGGATCTCAGATACAGGGATTGGGATTAAAGAGAATAATTTAAAAAAAATCACAGAAAGATTTTTTAGAGAAGATAAAGTCAGGACTACTAAAAAATCTGGTTCGGGATTGGGTCTATCTATTGTATCTCATCTAGTAAAAGTTCACAGAGGTACTTTAGAAATTCAAAGTACCGAGGGAATAGGGAGTGTATTTACAGTGTATCTGCCAAAATTCAAATAAAATATAAGATTAATTATAAAAAAGAGGTCTCCTGTAAATTATAGGAAACCTCTTTTTTTAGATACAATGTCACGTTGATTTTTTATGGTTATATTTATATTGAATGGTATATAGACAGATAGTGAAGGGTAGTCCCTGCAATAACAAAAAAATGCCATATAACATGGGTATATTTAACTCTTTTCATAGAGTAGAAGATCGCTCCTACAGAATAAACAGCCCCTCCGACTATTAACAGTCTCAATGATACCAAATTTAAACTGCTCTTTAGATTTTCAAAGACAAAAATTATCATCCAGCCCATAAATAAATAGATTAGAGTCGAAATTGTTTGAAATCTACCTGCAAATTTAATTTTAAATAAAACTCCTAAACTGGTCAAAATCCATTGAATAGCCAAGATTACCCAACCTGTAATTCCTCCTAATATCAGTAAAAATGGAGTGTATGATCCAGATATAAGTACATAGATAGCAGAATGATCCAATATTTTGAAAAGTTTTTTATATTTCCCTACAGGAAGAAGATGATATATTCCCGACATAAGATATAAAAATATAGCTGAAATACCAAAGATACTAAAGCCTATAATCTGTTTCATTCCACCATCTTTTACAGCATGGATAATTAAAAAAGCCAAACCACTTATTGCCATTCCGGCTCCTAGTAAATGAATTACCGAGCTCATGTATTCCTCTAATTTTGAATATGGATTAATAACTTTCATTTTTCCTCCTCTAACACTGCAAAATAACACTTGTTTTTATATTTATATTGTAACATATAGAAGAGTTTAATTCTATATTATTAAAGAAATTTTAGTGGGAATAAAACAACTTTAAAGTTATATTTCGATCAATGATTTAAAAAATGAATTGAATTTAAAGAAAAAATAAGATATGAAAAAAATTATGTTATAATATTAGGTATATTAAGTGAATAAGAGGAGAAAATTTATGAAAGTAGCATTTTTTGATATTGATGGAACTATATACAGAGATTCTCTTTTAACAGAGCATTTTAAAAGGTTGATAAAATATGAATTGATAGATCCTAGGCAGTGGGAAAATAAAGTGAAGGATCTATACACTCAATGGGATATAAGAAAGGGTGGTTATGATGCATATTTATTAGGACTCGTAGAGAGCTATATAGAAGCTATCCAAAATGTGACGCTAGAACAAAATGAGTTTGTGGCTAACCAAGTGATGGATGTAAAGGCTGGAAGAGTATATAAATATACTAGAGATAGGATAAAATGGCATAAAGCACAGGGACATAAAGTTATATTTATTTCTGGAAGTCCGGAATTTTTAGTATCAAAGATGGCAAAAAAATATGGTGCAGATGATTACTGTGGTACAATTTATCACTATGACGGGGAACGCTTTACCGGTGAAACTACTCCTATGTGGGATTCAGTGAGTAAGCAGAAAGCCATTGATAGATTTGTAAAAAAATATAATATAAATTTAGATGAATCTTATGCTTATGGAGATACCAATGGTGATCTTACTATGATGAATTCAGTGGGACATCCAATCACAATAAATCCTGCTAAGGCTCTTTTAAAGAGTATTCAAAAGGATAAAATTTTAAAGGGAAAAATTCAAATCGTTGTAGAAAGAAAAGATGTTATATATAAACTTCCTTCAGATGTAGATATATATGAATGCTCATTTATAGAGGAAGGGGTAGAGGAATAAAAAAATAGGAGAAAAGTATGAAAATAAGGAGTCGGAATGATCATCCTAGAAGCTTGTTGTGTTGCCAAAGATGGTAAATTAAGGGATAATCAAATAGGAATATGGAATGATAGTTTTATAGAGGGCTTGACTAAGATCGCGAATATATGTAGAAAACATAAAACTCCTACTCTTATTCAGCTTCATCATGCTGGATTTAAGGAGGAGATAGCCACTGTATCTGAGGGGGAATTAGACGATATTTTAGAGGAGTTTATAGAGGCTTTTTATAGGGCAAAAAAATGTGGATTTGACGGGATAGAGATTCATGGGGCACATACCTATCTTATATCGCAACTTCATTCTAAACTTTGGAACAAGAGAACAGATAAATATGGTGATAGACTGTATTTTACCCGTGAATTGATAAGAAGAACAAAGGATATCTTTAATAATAATTTTATTTTAGGGATCAGGATAGGAGGCAATGAACCTACCCTGGAAGAAGGAATCTATATTGCAAAAGAGGTTGAAAAAGTAGGAGTAGATTTGATCCATGTATCCAGTGGAGTCCCCGACCCTAGTTTTAAACAGGATAGAAAGATAAAGATGCCGGCTGATTTTTCTTTGGATTGGGTAGTATATCTGGGAGTAGAGATAAAAAAACATGTTCAAATACCTGTGATTGCTGTGAGATCTATAATTGGGCTAAGAAAAAATATAAATTTAGGAAAAATATAGGCGGGGAACTTTTATAAATTCAACTTAACAGTAAAAAAGGTAGGAGAAATGATATGAATAAATTTTATAATGCAATCATTGAATATTTAAATATAGGCGAATATTATCAAAGAATTTTTGTTGTAGGAATAATAATGGTACTGACCCTAATAATAGCAATTATTATGTACTATATTACAAGTTATATAATAAAAAATTATCTGATTAAATTGATTGAAAAAAGTGAAACTAAATGGGATGATTTTTTAATTGAAGAAAATGTTTTAAAATATTTTAATGCTTTAGTGCCGTTAATTGTTTTTTATATTATGATAAGGAAGTTAGATTTTTTTAAATCTTTTTTTGAAAAGACTGTTGATATAGGGATGGTAATAATATTCACTCTTATTGCAAATGGAATTTTGTCGGTATTCAGTGATATCTATAGTACATATAGTATCTCTAAAAGACGGCCGATTAAGAGTTATCTTCAGGTTATGAGTTTGTTTTTTATGATTGTAGCTATAACAATATCTGTAGGAATAATTCTGGATAAATCACCGCTTAAAATTTTAAGTGGAATAGGTGCAATGACAGCTATAATTATGCTGATTTTCAAAGATGCTATTTTAGGGTTTGTTGCAAGTATTCAACTGGCGGCTAACAATATGGTTGGGATAGGAGACTGGATTGAGATGCCCGATCAACTAGCTGATGGAGATGTAATAGAGATAAATCTAACCAATGTAAAGGTTCAAAATTTTGATAAAACTATCACAACTATTCCTAGTTATGCCCTTGTCAGTAATTCATTTCGAAATTGGAAAGGAATGCAGTCTACAGGAAGTAGGAGAATAAAAAGATCGATATTTTTAGACAGTAATAGTGTAAAATTTTTATCTTTAGAGGAAATTAAAGAATATAAAAAAATTGATCTTTTAAAAGATTATATTGAAAAAAAAGAAAAAGAAGTTGAAAAATATAATAGGGATAAAGATATTATATCTACTCCTATTAACGGCAGAAGATTCACAAATATTGGAATGTTTAGAGTTTATGTGGAATTATATCTTAAAAATAGTCCCTATATCAATCAAAATTTAACCTTGTTAGTCAGACAGCAAGAACCTAGATTTCAAGGGATTCCGGTTGAGATATATTGTTTTGCTAGAACAATTGTTTGGCGGGAATATGAAGGGATTCAGTCAACTCTCTTTGAACATCTGATACCAATAATCCGTGAATTTGATTTGGCAGTATTTCAAAATCCTACTGGGAATGATTTGAGGATGTTAAGAAAATAGGAGGCTAACTCCTTTTTTTTTATTGTTTAGGAAATTATAAAATCGTATCTTGCAACAATCGTATAACAAAAGTGGTATTAAGATTTATAAATTTAATTAAAAATAATGAACTATCAAAAAAATTGCATAAAAAAAGGACTTAAATCCTTTGGGGTTAATGTGTAGAATGAGTCTACCAATGAATTTAAACAACGGAAGGGTAAGAAATATTTTTTCTTTAGTAGTGACATCAATATACCAAAATGTAACTTTATTATTTTCCAAGCGAGGTTTTTTTAAAGTCACCAAGAGAAAGAATGACATGAAAATGAGAGAAAAAATTAAAAGAATGCTTAAAAAAAACTTTTAAATTGTCGTCAGTGAGAATCTCTTTAAGAGTAATAGTAGTCATAATAGCTATTATACCAAAACCCCCCCAAGATGGGCATAGGGAGGGTGAGCAAGCATTAGCTTTTTTTTAATTCCATCCAAATTTAGTGGGTTTTTTATGAATTAAAATTTATAAAAATGTGTATCACATTTCTGAATAAAGACCGATAATTATTAAATATAAAATTTAAATTAAGGAGCTAAAATGAACGAATTAAAATCATTTATAAAATATTATAAACCTCATATTAAACTATTAATATCTACAGTGATATGTGCTATATTGCTTGCATTATTGGATTTGATTTTTCCGAAATTAATTCAGATAATAATCGATGAAATAATTCCAGCAAAAGATCTGAAAACATTTTATTATATATCTATTGGATTGATATTCATGTATTTGTTGAGATATGTCGTTAGTTATTGTCAATTATATTATGGAAATCTTTTGGGAATTAAGATAGAGACTAAAATGAGAAAAGAATTGTTTACACATATTCAAAAATTATCCTTTAGTTATTTTGACAACAACAAAACTGGGGTAATTATGTCAAAATTAGTCAATGACCTGAGCGGGATATCGGAACTAGCTAACCATGGACCTATAGATCTCTTTATCGCTGTTATCAGGTTAGTAGGGTCATTTGCATTGATGATTAGCTTAAATGTGAAATTGACTTTGGTTATATTTTCAGTTTTACCCTTTATGATTTATTTTTCTATCACTCAAAAATGGAAGTTGAAGATGGCATTTGGGAAGACTAGAAAAAAAATAGCAGATATAAATTCTTGTGCTGAAGAAAGTATTGGTGGAATCAGAGTAGTAAAGTTGTTTAATAACGAAAATTATGAAATAGAGAAATTCGAGGAAAAAAACCAAGAATTTCAAGAAGCTAAAAAAGAAACTTATAAAACTACCGCTATTTTTTTCTCAGGAATCCATGTATTTATGAACCTTATGCAATTTATAGTGGTATTTTATGGTGGTTATTTAATATTAAATGGTGAATTAACCTATGGTATTTTAATCAGTTTTTTACTATATTCCTATAGATTTATGGAACCTATTAGAAAGATGATGATCTTAGTTCAAAGTTATCAAAAAGGGATGGCAGGATATAGAAGGTTTCAGGAGATGATGGGAATAACTCCGCAGATAAAAGAGATAGAAAATCCAGTGGTTTTAAAAGAAATAAAGGGAGAAATAGAACTACAGGATGTAAAGTTTTCCTATAAAAAATCATCGTTGATTTTAAATGAATTTAATTTAAAGATAAAATCTGGAGAAAATATAGCTATAGTGGGGTCGAGTGGTGTAGGTAAATCAACTATTTCAAATCTAATTCCGAGGTTTTATGATATTGATTCTGGGAATATCACTATAGATGGGACGGATATAAGCAGAATAAAATTAACCTCTCTTCGAGAGAATATAGGAATTGTTCCTCAAGAGGCATTTTTATTTGGAGGAACTATAGGGGAGAATATAAGGTATGGTAAACTAGATGCAACTGAAGAAGATCTTATAGAAGCATCTAAAAATGCCAATATATATGAGCTTATAAGTAGTTTACCGTTGGGATTTGATACCTTGGTAGGAGAAAGGGGAGTGAAACTTTCTGGGGGACAAAAACAAAGGATATCTATAGCTAGGATATTTTTAAAAAATCCCAAGATATTAATTTTGGATGAAGCAACAGCATCGCTAGATAATATTACAGAAAAATTAATTCAGGATGCTCTTATGACATTATCTAAAAACAGAACGACTATAACTATAGCTCATAGGTTATCTACTATTATAAATTCTGATAGAATTGTAGTTATGGATAAAGATGGTGTGATAGAAACTGGAACCCATGAAGAACTTTTAAAATTGGAGGGATCTTATGCTAAATTTTATAGGTAGATAATTAATCAATAATTTCTAAGGATAATTCTCGTTGAACTCTTTCTAGATCTGACTTCTAATCAAGAAAAAAAATTTGAAAAAAAAAAGTAAACATGGTATAAATTTAATAACAATTTAATAAATTATAATTTTGGTTCGATTTGTATCGATTAAAAGGGAAATAGGTGAAAATCCTACACGGTCCCGCCACTGTAAGACAGACGAAAAGAGCATACCACTGAAGTAATTCGGGAAGGGCTATTAGTAGGGTGAAGTCAAGTCAGGAGACCTGCCAGATTATTTTTACGAACTTGCGAGGACGAGTATGTAGACATTTGTATTTTGGTATATAAAATGTTTTTAGATTCCTAAGTTTTAGGGGTCTTTTTTTGTTATTTAAGTACAACGTCACGTTGCTTTTATCTCAAATTAAATTTAGGAGGAGAAAAAAATGAAAAAAATGTTAGTTGTGTTAGTAATGTTAGTAATGGGTATTTCTTTATTTGCTAATGGAGCAAAATCAAATGATTTTGATCTAAAAAAAGGAGAAAAAAAAGCAATATTAATGGTAAGTTTTGGGACAACATTTCCTGAAACTAGGGAAAAAACTATAGGTGCATTAGAAAAAGAATTTAAGAGAGAATTTAAAGATTATGAAGTTAGAACAGCTTTTACATCTAGAATAATTATGAGAAGAATCAAAGAAAATGAGGGGATTACTTATGACAATCCTAGTGAAGCATTAAAAAAATTAAAAAAAGATGGATATACTCATGTATTGGTACAAGGTACTCATATTATGAATGGATTAGAGTCTGAAACTTTAAAGAAGGAAGTTGCGTTATACAAAGGTGATTTTAAGGTGTTAAAAGTGAGTACTCCATTACTGACAAGTGTAGAAGATTATAAAGAGGCTGTTAAAGCATTAAAGCCAACTTATAAAAACTTAAAGAAAAATGAAGCTGTTGTGTTTATCGGACATGGTACCCATCATCCTGGAAATTCTGCATATTCTATGTTAGAGCATGTATTTCATCAAGAAGGGATTCAAAATGCATTTATAGGTACTGTAGAAGGATACCCTGCCTTAGATGATGTTATCGCTAGTTTAAAAAAGGCAAAAATTAAAAAAGTAGAATTATATCCATTTATGATTGTAGCAGGAGATCACGCAAACAATGATATTGCTGTAGATATGAAAGAAGAGTTGGAAAAAAATGGATTTGCTGTAAAAGCTCACTTGGTTGGATTAGGAGAAAACAAAGAAATTAGAAAGATATTTGTTGAGCATGCAGAATTTGGATTGACTCATAAGGAAGAAAATATGTTAGCTAAAAAGAAAGAATATGCAAATGGGATGCAACCGTAGAAATCTATGAAAAAGCATTTTAAATTATGGACAACAATTGGAATAATACTATTAATTTTTTCAATATTCTTCTATCTTCAAATGGGATATACAAAGATTCCATTGAGGGAAGTGGTAGAGAGTGTGAAAGGCGGGGAGGGAACTCCTAATTGGTATATTATCCATGAAGTGAGGTTACCGAGGATTCTCACTTCAATCTTAATAGGTTCAATTTTATCCATGTGTGGGTTGGTCTTTCAAGGGGTTTTATTAAATCCCTTGGCTGATCCATATACACTGGGAATTTCTAGTGGAGCTTCATTTGGTGCAGCTCTTGCTATAATTTTGAATATAACAATTTTTGGGATTTTTAGTACGCATATAGTCTCATTTATCTTTGCAATCCTCTGTTTGACAGTGGTTATCAAGATGGGTTCCTTTGAAAGGAAGATGAATCCAACTTCTATAATATTAGGAGGTATAATAATTGGTGCTTTTTTCTCAGCAGGCTTAAGTTTTTTAAAGTATTTAGCTGATGAAGGTGTGGGAGCTATTATATTTTGGCTGCTTGGGAGTTTCACTGGGAAATCTTGGATGGAAGTCAGTATTTTAAGTGTAGTATGGGTCTTTGGATTCATATTTTTTTGTTATTATGCAGAAGATTTAAACATTCTGGCTTTGGGAGAAAAAAATGCTATTTCTTTGGGGATAAACCCCAGTAAGATCAGGAGGATATTGTTAGTTGTTAGCTCGATCTTATCAGCAGTTGCAGTTTCTACTTGCGGAATAATAGGATTTGTGGGATTAGTAGTTCCTCATCTTCTACGATTTATCATGGGAACAGACAATAAGAAGTTAATTATAGGTTGTGCTATATGGGGCGGTGTTATTATGGGAGCTGCCGATAATGTAGTCAGAGTAGTATTGCCAAATGACATTCCTGTAGGAGTAATTACATCATTACTAGGAGCACCTTTCTTTGCTCTTATTTTTAGGAAAAAGATGGGAGGAGGGAATCTAAGATGATAGATATAAAAAAAATTAATTATTCTATAGATGGAACTCAAATTTTAAATAACCTGTCTTTTAACTTTAAAAAAGGTAAATTTTATGGGATATTAGGCCCAAATGGAAGTGGTAAAACTACATTTTTAGACGTTTTAAGTGGTTATAAAAATGCTCCGGATTCTGAAATTTATATAGAGAATAAGGAATTAAAAGAATATTGCCATTTGAAATTGGCAAAAAAAATTGCAATAGTACCACAAAAATTTGATATAGTATTTCCTTTCTCTGTCTCTGATATATTGGAGATGGGCAGGTATCCATATAAAAAAAAGTTTTTTAGTTTGCAGAAGAAAGATTATGAGATTATCGATAGGGTAGTAGCAGAGATAGGCTTAGAAAAATTTTTGGATAAAGAAATAAATGCTCTTAGTGGTGGAGAGGAGCAGAGGGTTATATTTGGCAAGGCATTGATTCAAACAACACCAATTTTATTTTTAGATGAGTCAACCTCAAATTTAGATCCTTATTATTCCCATACTTTACTCAGTCTCGTAAGAAAAAGGGTGGTAGAAGAAAAAACCACGGTTATAGGAGTATTTCATGACTTTAATTTAGCTTCACTTTATTGTGATGAAATCCTCTTATTGGAAAAGGGAAGAATTGTAACGAGCGGGAAAACCCAGGAGGTACTTAATTCAAAGGAGTTAGAAAAAGTATTTAAAATAGGATGGGAGAAATATCAGACAAAAAAGAATACCTTTGTATTCCCTAAATTAGGAGATGGTTTAGAGTGATTAAAATAATGAAATTATTATCTGTTTTTATTTTTGTAACACAGCTATGCTTCCCTTCTAATAAAGAGCTGATAAGTGAATCTGGCAAAATAGTAGATCTAACAAAACCTCATACAAGAATCATCTCTCTCTATGGGGCACATACAGATATCTTGATAAGTATAGGAGCTGTAGGAAATTTGATAGGAGTAGATAAAAGTAATGCTGATCTAGGAATAGAGGTATTCTCTTATAAGGATAGTGTAGAAAAATTTTTATCTGCAAAACCGGATTTAATTTTAATAAGACCTATGATTAGAGATAGATTTAGCAGATTAATGAGATCGCTAAAAAATGCAAACCTGGCTGTGGTTACTATAAAACCTACAAAATTTGAGGAATTAAACAACTATTGGCTGACATTGGGTAGATTGAGCGGGCATGAAAAGGAAGCTATTCAATATATGGATGATTTTCATGTGAATCTAGCAAAGTTAAAGGAAAAGGCCGATTCCATACCTGCGGAGGAGAGAAAAACAGTGTTCTTTGAGGCTAGGCATAAGACCAATCAAACAACCTCCTTAGAAGGTATACCGGCTTATATTTTGGGAGTATTAGATATAGCTAATATAGCTTACGATGCTGTTCCTGCAAAAAAAGGGTCCAGTGTAGCTGACTTTCCAAAAGAGTTATTACTTAGCAGAGGAGAAAAGATCGACATATATTTGGCACAATATGGAGCCATGAACAGGTCTACTGTAGATATAATAAAAACAGCACCTGGCTATAGAGCAATAAGAGCAGTAAGGGAAGAGGAAATCTATATAATAGATGAATATGATGTGTCGAGACCAACAAATGGACTATTAGATGGAATAAAAGAAATTGGACATATTGTTTATCCAGAATATTTTTAACGGGGGGAAGAAATGAGTTATGTAAAAAAACCTATGGCAATTGAAAATACGAGTTTTGATATAATTACTAAAGAATTAGGAGAAAAAGTAAAGCAATTTACAGAAGGGGAATTAAAGATAGTAAAAAGATTGATCCATACTACTGCTGACTTTGAATATGCTGAGATAGTTGAGATATCAAAAGATGCGATAGAGAGAGGAAAAAAATCCATTGAAAATGGAAGCAAGATCTATTGTGATACTAATATGATTGTAAATGGTCTCAGTAAAAAAACAATGGAAAAGTGGGATGTAAGAGCTTATTGTCTGGTTTCAGATGATGAAGTGGTAAAGGAAGCGAAAGAGAGGGGATTAACTCGTTCTATAGTGGGTATGGAAAAAGCAATGAAAGATGAGAAAACAAAAATTTTCTTGATTGGGAATGCTCCTACAGCTTTATTTACACTGATGGAAGCCATTGAAAAAGGATATAGACCAGATCTTGTAGTTGGAGTACCAGTTGGATTTGTAGGAGCTGAGGATTCCAAAGAAAAATTAAGAGAACTGGATATCCCTTATATCATAACAAGGGGCAGAAAGGGTGGAAGTACAGTTGCAGTGGCTACATTCCACGGAATTTTATACGATATGTATGAGAGAAAAGGATTTTTAGGAGAATAATTTTAAGATGAAATTAGATAAATATACAGTCCAAAATGGAAAAAAGATGAGATATGGATACACTACTGGATCAACTGCAGCAGGAGCCAGTAAAAGTGCAGTAGAGATATATTTTCAAAGAGAAGACATATCTACTATAGAGATAGAAACTCCTAAGGGATGGGATTTAGATCTGGATATAAATAGTATTGAAATAGGGACGAAAGATAACTCCAGATACGTGAAAACCAGTATCATAAAAGATGGGGGAGATGATCCTGATGCTACTGATAAAATAGAGATATTTGCCACTGTCAGGGAAATTTTAGAGGATGAAGAAATAGAAGACAGGGGAGATAACTTTATCAATGAGAAAAAAAATATATCCTTATGTGGTGGAATAGGTGTAGGAAGAGTTACTAAAAAGGGATTACAAGGAGCCATAGGAAAACCTGCAATAAACCCTGTTCCTGTGAGAACTATATTTTATGAGATAGAAAAGGTCTTACCTAAGGATAAAAAGATAGAGGTTACTATAGATATTCCAATGGGAGTTGAAATAGGAAAGAAAACCTTTAATCCCAAATTAGGGATCTTAGGTGGGATATCCATCTTAGGGACAACTGGAATAGTTAAACCTATGTCAGAGGAAGCCTTTAAGGACTCCATAGTCATAGAATTAAAGATGCTCCTGGAAGAATATTCTAAAGACACAGTGATCATTACTCCTGGAAACTATGGAAAGAAATTTTTGGTAGAAGAACTTGGTGTAGATCCTAAAAAGATACTCATTATCAGCAATTTTATGGGATTTATCTTGGATAATATAAAAATCCTAGGATATAAAAAGATACTCTTAGTGGGGCATATAGGAAAACTAATCAAGGTAGCCGGTGGGATATTCCATACCCATTCAAAGATATCCGATGCCAGAATGGAAATCTTAGGAGCTAATGCTTTATTAGCTGGAGAAACCCCAGAAGATGTAATCAAAATTATAGAAGCCAATACTACAGAGGAAGGTTTATCTTATCTGAAATTAGAGGAAACTAATAAAATGATTGCAGAAAAAATCAGACAAAAATGTAAAAAGAGAGTTTTCGATGAAGTGGATGTGGAAGTACTGACTTTTTCCTTTGATCATGGAGAGTTAGCTAGAACAGATGGATTTAACACTATGGTAAATAACTATATGGAGAATAATTATGGAAAAAATTAATATATTGGGGCTGGGCCCCGGAAATAAAGAATATATCCTTCCTATTACCAAAAAATATATAAAAAAATCCGATATATTAATCGGAGGCAGGAGAAATATAGAATCTTTAGGGACTTTGGCAGAAGGAAAAGAAATGCGGTATATAGATAGGTATTTAGATGAATTGACTCTCTATATCAAAGAGAATAGAGATAAGAAAATTTCTCTTATAGTTTCTGGAGATTCAGGGTTTTACAGCATGGTGCCTTTCATGAAAAAACATTTTGAGATAAAAGATTTAAATATTATTTCAGGGATCTCTTCCATGCAATATATGTTTTCGACCATAGGCTATTCCTATGAAGATACTTTTATTGCTAGTGTTCACGGCAGGGAATGCGACTATCTTACTCCTATAAAGGAAGGTAAAAAAATAGGATTACTTACAGATAATAAAACCACTCCTCAAGTGCTGGCACGGAACCTATTAGAAAATCAAATAAAAGGTACAATCTTTGTAGGAGAAAGGCTGAGTTATGACGACGAAAGAATAACAAGGATGAGTTTAGAAGATATGACAGATTTAAAAATCATATTTGAAATAAATGTAGTAGTGGTGATACCTAGCTAGAACTCACCAGTCCTGTTGGACACCCTCTCTTTAGTAAAGAGAGGGAATAAATAGTGATAGTACAATAGGAGAAATAAATGCACATAAGAGATGAAGAGTTTATACGTGGGAAAGTCCCCATGACAAAGCAAGAAGTCAGATGTATATCTGTAGCAAAGTTAGATTTAAAAGAAGACAGTGTTTTTATTGATATAGGAGCAGGATCTGGCAGTGTTGGAATAGAGGCTGCTAACTTTACACCCAAGGGTAAAGTATTTGGAATAGAGGTAAATCCTGATGGGATAGAAGTAATTAATCAAAATTTGAAAAAATTTAATGTGGATAATTATGAACTTATAGAGGGGTTAGCTCCAAAGGATATTCCTGAGATAAGAGTAGACAGGATGTTTATAGGCGGATCAAAGGGAAACTTAGAAACTATTTTAGAATGGTTTTTATGTCACTCTAGAGATGACGCAAAGGTAGTTATAAATACTATTACCTTAGAAAGTTTAGGTGAAGCTATGAAAGCATTGGAAAAACTAAACTTTTGTGAGATAGAAGTAATTAATATAAATATAGCAAGAAATAAAAAAATAGGTAGATACAATATGATGATGGGTGAAAATCCAATATATATTATATCAGCTAAAAGGAGTAAATAAAAAATGGCAAAATTATATGGAATAGGTGTAGGTGTAGGAGATCCAGAGATGTTAACGATGAAAGCTGTAAGAGCCTTGGGAGAATCTGATGTAGTGATTTTACCCCGTGCAAATACAAAGAACTATAGTACAGCATTTGAGATCGCAAAAGGATATATGAAAGAAGACATTGAGAAAGTATTTTTAGACTTCACAACTGTAGATAACGATAAAATACGTGAAGATGATAGATTGGAATATTCAAAAATTGTAAATAAATTGGTAAAAGAGGGGAAAAATATAGCATTTATAACTATTGGAGATCCTATGACTCTCAGTACATTTGTATATGCAATGGAGTTATTAGAGGATAAGATAGAAGTTGAATCTATCCCTGGAATCACTTCATTTGCTTCTATAACTTCAAGACTGAGAACACCTTTACTTATGGGAGATGAAACATTAAAAGTTATTCCTATTGCAAAGGAAACAGATTTAGTAAAAGAGATAGAATCAGCAGACAATTTAGTCTTTATGAAAGTTACTAGAAATTTGGAAAGATTAAAAGAAGCTTTTAAAGAAACAGGAAATATGGACAATGTAGTTTTAATTTCTAATTGCGGGAAAGATTCAGAAAAAATATATTATGATTTGGAAAATATCACTCGTGATGACATCTCATACTTTACAACGATATTACTTAAAAAGGGCGGTGTAAGACAATGGCAAAAGTATTTTTCATAGGAGCAGGCCCTGGAGATCCAGAATTAATCACAGTAAAGGGACAAAGGCTGGTAAAAGAAGCAGATGTAATTATCTATGCAGGATCATTGGTACCGAGACAAGTAATAGAGTGTCATAAAGAAGGAGCAGAGATACATAACAGTGCTTCGATGAATTTAGATGAAGTAATAGAAGTAACGATAAAAGCTATAAATGATGGAAAGATGGTAGCTAGGGTACATACAGGAGATCCTGCTATCTATGGAGCTCACAGAGAACAAATGGATATATTAGCCAGCCACAACATAGAATTTGAAGTTATTCCAGGAGTAAGTTCTTTCTTAGCATCAGCTGCAGCTATAAAAAAAGAATTTACCCTGCCGGATGTATCTCAAACTGTAATTTGTACAAGGATGGAAGGAAGAACACCTGTTCCGGAATTAGAAAAGTTAGAATTACTGGCTTCTCATAAGACATCTATGGCAATATTCTTGTCGGTACAAATGATCGATAAAGTGGTATCTCAGCTGTTATCTCACTATGATTTAGATACACCGGTAGCAGTAATTCAAAGAGCTACCTGGGAAGATCAAAAAATAGTAATGGGAACATTAGAAAATATAGCAGAGAAGGTAGAAAAAACAAATATCACAAAAACAGCTCAAATTTTAGTAGGAAGATTTATGGGAGATGAATATTCAAAGTCAAAATTATATGATAAACACTTTACCCACGAATATAGAGAAGGAATAAAGTAGGGAGGCTTCTATGAAGTTAGCTATTATCACAGTAACTAAAAAGGCTAGTAGAAAAGGGGTTGAGATAAAAAAACTTCTGGCTCCTACAAATAGATTTGAAACTATAGATGTATTTACCTTATCAAAATATAGTGATGATAAAACTATCCCTATGGAAAATGGGTTTAAAGATACGATATCTAATATATTTGATAGTTATGATAGTTTATATTTTATCATGGCAAGTGGAATAGTGGTTAGAACTATAGCTCCCTTCCTAAAAAGTAAGGATGTAGATCCAGCCGTAATTATAAGTGATGAAGATGGAAAGTTTATTGTATCACTACTGTCTGGTCATTTGGGAGGAGCTAATGAATTGGCTTCCTTGATAGCAGAAAATATAGGTGGAATTCCTATTATTTCTACAGCTTCAGATGTGTCTGGGAGTATAGCGGTAGATACTATAGCTATGAAATTAAAAGCACATTTGAGGGATCTTGAAAGTGCCAAAGATATAACTGCTCTTATAGTCAATGGAGAAAAGGTAGAACTTAAGCTACCAAAGAATATGGTAGTAGATATTGATTCTTTTTTTTCTAATCACAAGAATAAAAAAAATATAAAAAAAGATACAGCAGGAATAGTGGTTGCATCTAATAGGCGAGATATTAAAGTAACACAAATAATTCCTAAAAATATAATACTAGGGATTGGATGTAGGAGGGATATACCTGTTGAGACTATATTAGATGGTATAGAATTAACTATGAAAGAGTGTAACCTGCATATGGATAGTATAAAACATATTGCGACTGTAGATATAAAGGCAAATGAGGTTGGATTATTAGAAGTTTGTGATAGATTAAATAAAAAATTGATAATTATAGACAGGGAACGGATAAAGCCTATTCAGAATAACTATGAAGGTTCTGATTTTGTAGAAAAAACTATAGGAGTTAGATGTGTATCTGCTCCCGTAGCTTATCTGTCAAGTAATAGAGTTGGGAAATTTATAAAAGAGAAGAAAAAATATAATGGTGTAACAGTATCAATATATGAGGAATAAATTTGGAGGGAAATAATGAAAGGAAAAATATATGTAGTTGGAATGGGACCTGGAAATAAGGATAATATGAGTTTTAAAGCCTTTGATTCTATGAAAAAATCAGATATATTAATTGGGCATAAAACATATATTTCGTTGGTAGAAGATATATTTCCTGAAAAGGTGTTAATTAGATCTGCTATGAAAAAAGAGATAGACAGATGTAATGAAACATTAAAATTAGCTGAAAGTGGAAAAACTATTGCTTTAATTAGTAGCGGAGAATCAGGAGTCTATGGGATGGCAGGAATCATGTTAGAAGTAGCTTCAGATAGCGATATCGAAGTAGAAGTAGTCCCAGGAATTACAGCTTCTAATGCTGGAGCAAGTGTTGTAGGAGCTCCTATAATGCACGATCATGCAACTATTAGTTTGAGTAATCTATTGACTGATTGGGAATTGATAACAAAGAGAATAGATTTAGCTTCACAAGGTGATTTTGTAATTTCATATTATAATCCTAAGAGTTTTTCTAGAACTACTCAAATTGTAGAAGCAAGAGAGATTATGTTAAGACATAAAAATAAAGATACACCTGTAGCAATCGTAAGAAATGCAAAAAGAAACGAGGAAGAATATGTTATCACTACATTAAAAGATATGTTAAACCATGAGATAAATATGTTCACTGTAGTAATAGTAGGAAATTCTAAAACTTATGTAAAAAATAATAAAATGATCACACCTAGAGGATATAAACTTTGAT
>NBMF01000032.1 GCA_002084825.1 Fusobacteriia bacterium 4572_74 | reverse complement strand
CAGATTTAACTTTCTTTGGATCTCCAATAAGAACAGTTTTTCCTCCACCAAGATTTAACCCAGCACAAGCAGCTTTGTATGTCATACCTCTGCTAAGTCTTAATGCATCTTCAATGGCTTCTTCTTCAGTAGCATAGTCCCATATTCTAGTCCCACCTAAGGCAGGTCCTAAAGTAGTATCATGAATAGCAGTAATACCTTTTAATCCAGTAGCTTTGTCATGGAAGAACACCAACTGCTCATGTCCAAATTTCTCCATGTAGTCAAATTTTTTCATTATTAATCCCCCTTTGAATTATATTGTTTTATTTGCAAACATTTAAGCTGTTAATTCGTCACTAATAAGTTTATAATCTATTTTTTTACAAAAATCAAGTCTTTTTAAAAAAAAAGTAATATTTTTTTTGGTAAGATACAATTGTACTATATTATGATTACTTAATACGTTTTATAGTCCGATAACTAATTTATATAAAATTTTTAAAAAAATAATAAAAACATATAATATCTACAAATAAACTCTAAATAAAAATAATTTATGATATAATAAATATAAATAATTAATATATTCCCATAAAATAAAAAAGATTTTAAAGTGGAAAAGACTGAGGAGAGAATAAAATGAAAAAAGCAGTATTATTAGATGTAAGTGCAATTATGTATAGATCATATTATGCACATATGAACCTTAGAACAAATTCAGAGCCAACTGGTGCAACATTTGGATTTTTAAATACACTCTTAGGAGTACTAAAAGAATTTGAACCAAAGTATATAATAGGAGCTTTTGATGTAAGCAGAAAATCTTTGGAAAGAACAAAAATTTATGATAAATATAAATCAGATAGAAAACCTATGCCAGATGATTTAGCTGTACAAATAAAAAGAATTGAAGAACTTTTAGATGTATTTAATATAAAAAAAGTAAAAATAGAGGGCCATGAAGCTGATGATGTCATGGGGACTTATGCAAAGGGACTTTCAGAAGAAGGGATAGAAACATATATAGTCACTGGAGATAAAGACCTTTCTCAGGTTTTAGATGAAAATATAAATATTGCTCTTCTAGGGAAGGGAGATGGGAAAAGTAGGTTTGGAATTCTTCGAACCCCTGAAGATGTTGTGGCACAATTAGGAGTTACACCAAAATTAATCCCAGATCTATTTGGACTCATTGGAGATTCTAGTGATGGTATACCAGGTGTAAGAAAAGTAGGTCCTAAAAAAGCAGTCCCAATGTTAGATCTATATGGAAACTTAGAAGGCATATATGAGAATGTAGAAAAATTAAGTGAGATACCTGGAATAGGAAAAGGTCTTGTAAAAAATATTATTGAAGATAAGGAACTGGCATTTTTGAGTAGAAAATTGGCAGTGATAAAAAAAGATATTGATCTAAACTTTAATTTAAAAGACATGGAATATAAAAAAGATTTGAACAAACTATTGGATTTATGTAAGAAATTAAATTTTAAAAGTTATATCAAAAGATTTACTTTAGAATTAGAAAAAATAGAAAAAGAAGAGAACAATAATCTGATCTTGACTAATGAAGATATAGAATTTTTTGGAACAGAAATTGTAGAAGAAGATTCTCCTAGGCAAGCTGAACTTAAAAAAGCTCTGGAAGAAATCTTGAAAGTTATAGATACAGTATCTATAACAATAGAAGAATTTAAACTGATAGATAAAAAAATAGAGGTAAAAATGTTGGAAGGTAAAAAGAATGAAGAAGAAAAAGATATAGAAGTTTTAAAGGGAAAAAAATTAGAAAAAAGTGATATTATTGATCTAGATGGAATAAAAAAGTTGAAAGATGAGATAAAGAAATCTGACCAAGTGGCACTCTTTGCAAATGAAAATGGAATAGTATTTATTACAGATAAAGGAAACAGATATATTTCTTTAAATCCAAGTGCTCTTATAACAAAAGAAATAACTTTAGATGCCTTAAAGCCATTATTTCAATTGGATACACCATATGTAATCTATGGATATAAAAAATTATTAAAAGCAGGAATAGATCCTAAAAATATAAAATGTGATATATTTATAGGAAACTATCTTTTGACCAATCATACGAAAGAAGAATTTGAAGATTTGGTTTTAAATAGAGATGGTGAGGTTTTAAAAACACAAACTGAGATTTTGAAAGAAAAAGTCATTGAAAAAATGAATTCAGAAGATATGCATGATTTTTTAGAGATCAGAGCTAAATTTTTATATAGATCAGGGGATAAATTTCTAGAAGAATTAGAAAAAGATAAATTAACAAAAATATATAATATCGAAATGGATCTAGTCAAAGTCTTGTACAAGATGGAAAATGAAGGAATCTTGATTGATTTAGATTATTTTAAGGCATATCAAAAAGAATTAGCTATAAAATTAGATGAGATAATTCCTCAAATCAAAGCTGAAGTAAAAAAATGTGTAGAACATAATATCAATATGATGGAATTGACTGAAACAAATATTAAAGATATCCTTTTACAACTAGGAAAACTTAACTATAAGAAAAAATCAGAATATACTGCGTATGAGCAAAAAATAGAAGAGGCTGATTTAGATGAACTCCTAAATAATCAATTAATATTCAATATAGCTTCACCTAAACAACTAGGGATAGTATTATTTCAATTGATGAAATTATCTAAGGTGAAGAAAGAATCTGTAGGAGTAGAAGTATTAGAAGTACTTCGAGACAGGGATGGCGAAGCAATAGCTGAAAATATTTTGGAATATAGAAAATTAGCTAAATTACAGAGCACCTATGTAGAGGCATTGCCTAAATTAGTCGACGAAAATAGTAGAATACATACGACATTTAATCAAACAGGAACAGCAACAGGAAGACTGTCTTCGTCTAATCCAAATTTACAGAATATTCCAGTAAGAACAATAGAGGGTATAAAGATTAGACAAGGATTTGTGGCAAAAAATGGATATAAACTCTTAGCTATTGATTATTCTCAAATAGAACTCAGAGTTTTAGCTGAAATAAGTAAAGATGAAACTCTGATCCTTGCCTATGAGCAGGATAAAGACCTCCATGATCTTACAGCTAGAAAATTATTTTCACTAACAGAGGATGAAGAGGTAAGTCGTGAAAAAAGATCTTTGGCAAAAATTGTTAATTTTAGTATAATTTATGGGAAAACAGCTTTTGGATTATCCAGTGAACTGAAAATAAGTCTCGGTGAAGCTAAAGAATATATCTCTAGATATTTTACTCAGTATCCAGGAGTCAAGGCTCTAGAAACAAAGATAATAGAAGAGGCTAAATGTGATGGATTTGTAAGAACCCTCTATGATAGAAAAAGAACAATAGACGGGATAAATTCTTCCAATAAAAACATTGTAAAACAAGCTGAACGAATGGCAGTGAACTCTGTGATCCAAGGAACAGCAGCAGATATTCTAAAAATAGTAATGGTGGAATTAAATAAAAAATTAGAGGGCATGGAAGATATAAAGATGAACTTGCAGGTTCATGATGAATTGATTTTTGAAGTAAAGGAAGAAAAAATAGAAGAATATGCAAAACTTATAAAAGATATAATGGAAACAACTGTAAAATTAGATGATGTTAAATTAAAAGCTAATGTAGCTATGGGTTATAATTGGAGTGAAGCTAAATAGATAGGAGTGAAGATGTCATATACATTTAGAATAAAAGATGAAATTTTTAGTAAAGAGATTGATAGTTATGATGAAAATTTAGCTGAGATATATGGAATACTTTATTCAAAGAATGCATTTTATGGAAAAAAAATTGAGATAACTTTGGAAAACTACCTTCTTTCACAGAGGGTGGTGGAACTCTTTAAAAAGTTAACGAAGTTAAAAACATTTATAAAATATTCTATCAGTAAAAAACTGGGTGAACATAAAGTATATGTGGTTACTATACCATATCAAATGGGATATAATAAGTTCTTAGATTCTTTTCGGTTGATAGAAGAACAGTTAGATAAAAGAGAGAATCTATATAATGGTTTTCTCAGAGGGTTATTTCTAGCTTGTGGGTATATAAAAGATCCAGAAAAAGAATACGCCATTGATTTTTTTATAGATTCTGAAGAAGTAGCGGATAAACTCTATCTACTTTTAAAATCCAGGAATAAAAGATGTTTTAAAACAACTAAAAGGAATAAATTCTTAATATATTTGAGAAATTCAGAAGATATTATGGATGTTTTAGTGGCGGTTGGAATACTCAAAGAATTTTTTAAATATGAAGAAACAATAATGTTGAAAGAGATAAAAAATAAGACCATTCGAGAGATAAACTGGGAAGTAGCTAATGAGACAAAAACACTAAATACTGGGAGAAAACATGTACTTATGATAGAATATATAGATAGGGAGATCGGTCTTTCTTCTATGACCTCAGTATTACAGGAGATGGCTATGCTGAGATTACAAAATCCAGAATTTTCCCTTCATGAATTAGGGGATCTAATCAATTTGAGTAAATCTGGAGTTAGAAATAGATTTAAGCGAATAGAAAAAATCTATAATGATTTGAAAGAAGAAGAATAATAAAGAAGGAGTACAGTATGAAAATCATAGATGATATATTTCAATTAAAAGAGAACAATCACGATCTATGCGTGGCGATTGGAGCATTTGATGGAATACACGAAGGTCATAAAAATGTAATAGAAGGAGCAATTAAAAGAGCAAAAAAAATAGGTGGAAAATCAGTGGTATTTACCTTTGATAAACATCCTAAAAGTTTTGTGTCTCAAAAAACAGCTCCTAAGCTAATAAATTCAAAGGAGGAAAAAATTCATCTTTTAAAAAAATTAGGAGTAGATTATGTTATATTTCAAAAATTTGATGAAAATTTTTCTGATCTCACACCATTAGAATTTTTAAAACTACTAAAAATGTTTGGAACCCGTGAAATTTTTGTAGGATTTAATTTTAGATTTGGTGCAGGGGGAGCAGCTACTGCAGATGATATGATAAAAATGGGAAAAACTTGTGGGATTGAGGTATATAAGACAAATCCTGTAGTTTCAGGGAAAAAAGTCATAAGCAGTACCCTAATTAGGGAATTGATAACCTGTGGGGAATTAGACACCGTAAAAAATCTATTAGGATACAATCTATTTATAATAGGAAATGTAATTCATGGGAAAAAATATGGACGTCAGTTGGGATTTCCTACAGCAAATTTAAAATTAATGGATAAGATCTACCCCCCATTTGGGATATATGGAGCTAAGGTACAGATAGAGGGTTACGATAGGGTATATGATGGAGTAGTAAATATAGGAAGAAATCCTACACTGAAAGATGGAGAACTGAGTGTAGAAACTCATATATTGGATTTTTCAGATTATATATACGGAAAAAAAGTTGTTGTAGAGCTGATAAAAAATCTACGATCTGAGAAAAAGTTTGATTCCATGGATGAATTAAAAAAAGCTATAGCCAACGATGTTTTGATATGGAAGGAATATTTACAAAATAACTAAAAATTAAAATTAAAGAAGGTAAAAATGAAATTAGAGATTAAATTAGAAAATTTTGAGGGGCCACTGGATCTTCTCCTTCACCTTTTGGAAAAAAAAGAGATGAAAATAACAGAGGTTAAGATAAGCAGCCTTATAGATGAATATCTTTCTCTTATAGAAGATGCTAGAAAAGAAAGTATCACCATCAAGGTGGAATTTTTAGGAGTAGCCAGTGAATTATTGGAGATAAAGGCATTGTCTATCCTAAATATGAGGGAGAGGGAGAAAAAAGAGGAAGCTCTTTCCCAAAAACTTACAGAATATAAATTATTTAAAGAACTAAGTGAAAAAATAAGGGAATTAGAAAATGAATATAATATATCTTATACTAAATTTAGTGTGGGAAAAAATATAATAAAGGTTCCAAATACAGATTTTGATCTATCCAATTTGAGTGGGAACTTGATATTTGATATCTATTCTAAATATATAAAAAATACAGATGTGTATAAGATCGATATTGAAGTTAAATATGATCTCAAAGAGGAAAAAAATAAATTATGGAGGAGTATACCTGCAGGAAGAGAAGTTTATTTAGAGGATATATTTTCAAAAGCTGTGGACAAACTTCATCTGGTATATCTGTTTTTATCTCTCTTGGAGTTATATAGAGATGATGACATCGAGATATTAGAACATGGAATAAGATTAAAATTAAAATCTCCTTGTGGGGTGATCTAGGATGTTTAAAAGTGGTATTTTAATTATGATAATCACTTTAGCTAGTAGAGTTTTGGGGCTTATCCGAACAGCACTTATTGCATATTATTTTGGAGCTACCAAATATACCGATGCCTATTTTAGTGCTTTTAAGATAAGTAATTTTTTTAGACAGTTGTTAGGAGAAGGAGCTTTAGGAACAGTATTTATTCCTGTTTATAACGATAAGGAAAAAAAATACGGAGCAGAGAGATCTAAATCTTTGATATATTCAGTCTTAAATTTATTATTTATATTTACAACTCTGATAACCATCCTCATGGTTATTTTTTCCGATAATATAATTAATTTTATTGTAACGGGATATCCAGAGGGAACCAAGATAATAGCTTCTAAACTTTTAAAAATAATGGCTATCTATTTTATATTTATAGGTTTAGCTGGGATGATTTCTGCCATATTAAATAACTTTAAAAAGTTTCTCATCCCTGCTAGTACTTCATTATTTTTTAATTTTGCTATAATAATCAGTATTATGTTTTATGGTAAACAATATGGTGTAACGGCAATGGCAGTAGGAGTAGTTGTAGGAGGGATATTACAGTTTTTAGTAGTCTTCCCTAGTTTTATAAAGATAGTTAAAAATTATAAATTTAAGATAGACTTTAAAGATGAGGATCTGAAAAAAATATTTTTATTGATGATCCCCATGCTGTTTGGGATCTTTGCCAGGCAGATAAACAGTGTAGTGGATCAGTTCTTTGCATCCCACCTGGTCAGTGGAGGAGTATCGGCGTTAGAAAATGCCACAAGGATATATAACCTACCTCTGGGAGTATTTGGTATTTCCATAGCTACAGTGATCTATCCTACACTTTCTAAAGCTATTTCAAACAATGAAACTGATGTAGTCAAAAAGAGTCTTCAAAGGGGGTTAAACTTCTTACAATTTTTAATCATACCTAGTATGGGAGTCTTGATATTTTATGCTCAAGATATAATAAAATTAATTTTGGGTCATGGAGAATTCACACAAAATTCTATAACAATTACCTCTGAAAGTTTGATCTGTTATTCGGTGGGGTTATTTTTTTACACGGCAGTTCATCTTATGAGCCGGGCGTTTTACGGGATGAAAGATACCAAAAGACCTGTAATATTTAGTATTATATCCATAATAATAAATATAATTTTAAATGCAGTATTGATTAGACAATTTCAACACAGGGGATTGGCACTAGCTACAGCCATAGCATCTATGATTAACTTTATGTTGTTATATATTACATTTAATAAAAAATATATAAAGTTAGATCTGACTTATATAATAAAGTTTAAATTTAAAGTTGTTATGAGTACATTTCTAGCCTTGGGAGGAAGTTTTTATATAGATGATATTTTTATAAAATTAATAACTTTTTCTGGAATCTATCTGGCTCTCTGGGCATGGCCACTGAAAAGGAAGAAATTAGAAGTTTTTTAGAGTTTATTCCCTTTAATATAGTAAAGAATTAAAAGCAGATAGGGTTGTTCCATCTGTTTTTTCTAATTCTCATCCTATTTTGTATTATCTAAGAAATTATAAAAATTATAAAATACTAAATTGTGCCTATCTGGATGGAACCCCACGTTGCTTTTTTTAAACAAGTTATGTTATTATTTGATTAAAAATATAAAAAAAGGGAGGAATACAGTGTTTGATTATCATATTCATTCGAAATTTTCCGATGATTCAATGGAAAAAATAATAAATATTGTGGAGGAAGCGATAAAAAAAGGTGGTATAAAAATATGTTTTACAGAGCATAAGGAGTTTAATTATCCCCATAAAGATATTAAATTCAATTTAGATTATGAGGGGTATAAAAAAGAATTTGAAAGAATAAAGTCTATCTATGGGAAGAAAATAGGACTTTATATGGGGGTTGAGATAGGGATACAAATAGGGGTTAAAAATATACAGGAGATAATCAAGTATACAAAAGAACATGAATTTGATTTTATTCTGGCATCTGCCCACTGCCTTCAAGGTCTAAAGATGTATTAAGGGAACTTTTTGCCCACATAATACAGGAGGGAAAGGGGATAGAAATAAATACGGGGGGACTCTTTTATAAATCAAATAATATAAACCCTACTCTTGACATACTTAAACTCTATAAAGAAATGGGAGGGACTATAATCACTGTGGGAAGTGACTCCCACATAGCCGAAAGAGTACTTAGTAACTATGAAAAAGCTATGGATTATTTAAGACGTGCAGGATTTGAATATGTGACTACCTTTGAAAAAAGAAAAAAGACTTTTCATAAAATTTAAAAAACCTAGATTGTCAAATTAAATGCAACACCTGATTCTCCCCAGAATTCTTCATGGGGAGTTTTCCATCCTAAACATTTCCTTGGTCTATTATTTATTTTTTGTATTGCTATATTTACTTCTTCTTTAGTTAACTTTAGAAAGTCTGTTCCTTTTGGAAAAAACCTTCTCAATAACCCATTTGCATTCTCATTAATTCCTCTTTCCTATGAGTGATAAGGGTTAGCAAAATATATCTTTATTTCTAACTCCTCTTCTAATTCTTTAAATCCAGAAAATTCTTTTCCATTATCAGAAGTAAAGGTTTTTCTAAATTTTTGTTGCATTTAATTATACAATGTAAGAAATAAAAGTTTTTAATTTTCTATAAAAGTAAATAAATTATTAATCTTACTACATAGAATAGAAAAAAGGAACTAAGATAGGAACTAATCCCGATAACAAAATTCCGTTAATAAATGCTATCACAACAGTTTCAGGATTGGTATATTTAGAAATTATAGGTAACTAATTGTGTGAGGATAATACCGGAAAGACTATACCATCCAAAACCAGAGGAAATAGCCAAACTTAAGTTTTTAGGCATATCAAAGATATAACCGGTGATAAGTCCTCCTATTAAACTCCCTACAATTATAGAAGTTGGAATTATTAAAATAATTAAACTGTGCTTTTTTATATCCTTAAAAATATGTTTATTTAATCCTATATCTATCCCTACACAAAATATTAAAAAATAAAGTGCTGAATCTATAAGGGTATCAATATATGGGGTAAAAGATTCAGTGATAAAAAAATATCCTCCTAAAATACCTGTTATAACAGAATCTACTATAGATAATGGCATTAACTTTTTTCATAGTTTCACTCTCCTAATTATATTGAATACGATCTTTACTTAAGGATTGTATCATAGATTTTCTTTTTGTATATTTTTAATTCCTTAGAAAATAGAGTCCGTTTGGATTTTAGAAAATCAATGGTAAGTATTTTTTCTATGACTGTTGGTTTTTTAGAAAATATAATCACTTCATCTGCCATGAGTAAAATTTCATCTATATCATGGCTTATCATAATTAGTGTTTTTGAATATTTTTCCAAAAGAGAGATAATTAGATCGATTAATTTGATCTTTAGGGAGAAATCTAAAGATTTTAAAGATTCATCCATCAAGATTAATTCTGTGTTGTATAGAAAAGCACGAGCTATTGCAACTCTTTGTTTTTCTCCACCACTTAAATTTTTGACTAAGTGATCTATCTTGTGTGGAATATGTAGGAGTTCTAATATATTTAATATTTGTTTTTCTGTAGCTCCTGGAATAATATTTAAATTTTCTTTTACACTTTCCCAGGGAAGTAATCTATCCTCTTGAAATATATAACCTACATTTTCAAAATTTTTGATGACTTCTCCAGAATGATTTTTTTCTATTCCAGCAATAATATTAAAGAGACTGGTTTTCCCTCCTCCAGAGGGTCCTAAGATTGCAGTGACTTTATTTTTTTTAAATTTATATGTGATATTGTCCAAAATTTTTTCCCCATGGAATGAGAGGGAAAGATCCTTTAATTCAATCATAAATACCTCCTAAATCTATTTTTTAGAAATGTTAAAATTAATTTTGAAAGAAGAAAACTGAGGAGATATATTATCAGAGTCCATCCCAAAATTATATCTGTTTCTATATTAAGCCATCCAATATTCAAACCATTTCCAATCCCAACATTGACTCTAGAGATAACCTCTGCCATGATGATGACTTTAAATGAAGAACCAAGAATAATCTCGGTAGCAGGGAGAAGATATCTGATAAGAGATGGAAATTGGATCTTTAAAAAACAGTCTTTTTTAGAAATATTATATATATTTGCCATCTCTAATATTTTTTTATCTATCCCTTCCATTCCGCTGACAATATTTAAGACCAATATGGGAATGGTATTTATACAAATTATAAAGATTGGAATATACCTGCTATCAAACCAAATTAACGCTAGTAAGATCCATGAGATAATAGGAGTGCTCTGCATAAAAAGTAATATAGGTTTAATAAAGACCTTAAGGGTTTTGGAAGAAACTATTCCTAGAACTAAGATAACTCCTATAAGATAGGTCAAAATAAGGGATATACCCAGCCGACCTAGAGTCACCAAGATTTCATTGTAATTATTTTGTAATAAAAATAGTGTGGTATAAAAAACTTGTAGAGGAGAAGGTAAAACTATGGGAGTTACTTGAGTAGAAATTACCGTCCATAAAAATACAAATATAATTATAGGAATCAATTTTCTTTTCATTTATTTTCTTCTAAAGTTTTAATATATTCTTTTACCAGTTGAACTCCTTTTTCCCCATCAATAAGAGTTAAGTTCATATATTTAATGGATTCCTCGTATCCTTTATCACTCAGTTTAATATTGAAATTAATCTGGGCTAGATTTATAAATTTATTGGGATCTTTTTTTAGATCTTTCAAGTTTTGTTTGTACGCCTTCATAAAGTTTTCAATCTCTTTTGAATGAGTTTTATTATATTTACTGGTAGTATACAGTCCTACTTGGGGGATTCCAGAAAGGGAAGTCAATTTTTTCCATTCGTCCCTGTATATGATAGTTCTGATCAATTTAGAATTTTTTTCTAGAACAAGGGTAGCCATAGGTTCAGGGAGGACAGCATTATCACCTTTTTTTATGATCATCAATTTAGCTACTTCTGGAGTGGATCTATAGGTGATTTTAGGAGTTATATTATTTTTTTTAAACAAAAATTTAGAAATTATATCGGGAGATGAACCTTGAGCTCCAATAAGAATATTCTCACCGTTCAGATCTTTTATATTATCTATTTTTTTATTGGATATTATGGATATAAGCCCTTGGCTGGTAACTCCTAAAAGTTTTAATTTAAGACCTTTATTTTTTAAATTTTCACCTAGATTAGTAGGGATAACATAAATCCCATCTTTATTTTTAATGATTTTAGGAATGATTTCTGTATGGACATCCTGATAATAATGGATTTTAACTCCATCTTTCATAGGTAACATAGGAATACTGGGTGGGGCTTTTGGGGTATATATATCTACAGCAAAACTATTTATGGATATAGCGAAACTTAATAAGAATGTTATTTTTTTTTTCATCATTTTATAGCTCCTATTTTTAAATTTTTAAAATCATAAAAAAGTGGCAGAGATATCTACCACTTTGATGTTGAAAATATATATATGACAACTTATATCTATTCTTTGTGGTTTTTTTTTGATTTAACCATTTCGTTTAACCAATATTCATCGGCTTTAGCAGTTCTTCGACAAGATTCACGTGCGACATTCAAAATTATCTTACTAAATAATTTTATGTTTTTACTGTGCAGAGAATAGAGTGCAGATTTAGAAAATACAAGTAACTTTACATCTGTTAAGGCAATAGCAGAAGCAATATATTTAAAAATTCCAATAAGTTCGGTTTCACCAAACAAATTTCCTTCTTTAAACCGAATTAATTCAATTTCAGTCTCATCTAATTGTTTAACGATTTTAATTTCACCATTTTGAATAATAAAGATATTATTTGGTGATTCTCCTTGGATGAAGATTGTTTCTCCTTTTTTATAGGAAGCTGTGGTAAACATAGGTATAAGATACTCTAATTCTCCAACAGTCAAGCCACCAAAGAATGATATTTCATTTAACATGGAAAAAATCAATTGTTTTTCCCTATAAGTTATTTCAGATTCAAATTTTTTTGTATCCATAGCTATAATTAAAACTCCTTTATATCTTAGACTTTAGATTTTAGATTTTTTTTTCTATGTAGGCGATAATCTCATGTAGTAATTCTTTTTTATGATGATCAGTAACCTCAGTTAAATAAGATTCCAATTCTTTTATATCTGATTGTATCTCTTCTTCTATAATGATATCGTAAACAGAATCTAACTCTATATGTAATTCATGTATAACAGTATCGTGCAATTTAAAAAATGTACCCACTTCTTCAGCTTTTTCATACATAGACAATTCTTTTATAATTTGATCAACTCTTGGATTCATATAGTCCACCCCTTATATTTGATTAATATTAGTTTACTATATAATGTATAAAATAGCTAAATTTATTTATAAATCTTTGTATAATTCTAATTTTCTATTAAAATTATTTTTTAGTATTTTCATTTATCATCACTTTCCTTATTATTTTTAGCCTCAATAATTTATTAGATTCACATGTTCATGATTAAAGCCAAATGTGACTATGTCACCTAAATGAATTTTCATCTCTAATAGCTTATTAATTGTAAGAAATGCAATATATATCTTTTCTTGACTTAAAATTTTGATTTCCTTATGCATACCAAAATCTATAATTTCCGAAATTTCACCCTTAAATTCATAATCCGTATTTAATGAATTCTTTGACAATAAAATGTTTTCAGGCCTTATACATAACCTAATTGGTTGATTAGCTCCAAATAAAATAGCTTCTTCTTTATTAAGTTCAATCAACGTTTTCATTCCTACAAAATTAGCAACAAATTCAGATTTTGGATATTGAAATATTTCATCAACTGCACCCGATTGTAAGATTTTCCCCTCATTCATTATTGCTATTTTATCTCCTAAACAATATGCCTCCTGAAAACTATGTGTTACCATAATAGTTGTCATTTTTAATTCATTGTGTATTTTTTTAATTTCCCATTGGATTTTTTCTTTTGTATTCGGATCTAGTGCTGACAACGGCTCGTCCAAAAGCAAGATCTTCGGTTCTATAATAAGCGCTCGTGCCAAAGACACTCGTTGTTTTTCTCCTCCGCTTAAATTTTCAGGGCGTCGATTCAAAAGATGACCGATCTTTAGGAACTCTACCAAACGATCAAAATTATTTTTATATTTTATAGCACCCTTGTCTTTCTTGAAATTAACACCGTACCAAATATTCTTTGAAACAGTCATATGTGGAAAAAGATTGTAATCTTGATAACAGATACTTATATTTCTTTCTTCAGGTTTTTTTGAAATTATATTTTCCCCATTTAAATATATGGCACCTCTTTTTATAGGTACTAAACCTGCTATAGACTCTAGCACAATGCTTTTTCCTGCACCTGTAGGTCCTAAAAGAATACAAAAATCTCCTGGATGCACCTGTAAGTTTATTTCATCTAATACAAAATTTCCTAATGTCGTGTATAACCCTTCTATTTTTATCATAATTTTACTCGCTTTCTATTATTAGATGCTACTAGCCTTAATGCAACAAAAAGGACCATTGCAATCGTCATTAATATTATAGTTACTGGTATAGCATAAATAAGGCCATAAGTTGAAAATCGTTCATAAATAAGGGTAGGTGCAATCATAGGATGATATGCTAATATAATAACTGCACCAAACTCACTGATACTTCTCGCCCAAGTAATAATCATACCGCTTAAGAGATCTCTCCATGCCAATCGAAAAGTAATTGTAAAAAAAGTTTTAAAATGACTTGCCCCTAAACTCCTCGAAACATTTTCCATTCTTATTGGAATCCATTTAAATGCCTCTTTTGCTGAATTAAACATCAATGGAAGACTTACAAATAACATGGCCATTACAATGGCAATTTCTGTTCCTAGAATATCTATATGATGCTCTACCATAAATTTACCTAGAGCACTTCTTGGTGATAAAACCGTTAACAGTGCAATTCCTACTACGGTATGTGGCATAACTATAGGAATATCTATAATACTTTCTAAAAATTGTTTACCATAGAATTCATGTCTTTCAATATAATAAGCAAAAGAAACCCCTAAGACAAATGCTAGTAGCGTCGAATAAGTTGCACATTTCATACTAAGTAATATAGATTGCATGACTTTTTTATCATGAAGGGCTTCAATCATCAAATCTTTTTGGATCCAATTAAATGTATTGATAATTGGTCCTAGTATAAATATTAAAATAATCATTCCTGAAATCAAAGAAAAAAAATATAAAACTTCTGTTTTTTTACCAAACATGAACCATCCCACCTTAATTAAATAATGCGACCTTAAAAGGTCACATTAATTTAAAAAATAAATTATTTTACAATATCTTGTAACTTCATTGGTAAATTTTCTTCACCAAATACTTTAATATTATCTAATACAGGCTGCCCAGCCTCTTCTAATAATCTCATTCCTTGTTCTTTATCAAATAAAAATTTCAAAAATTCTACAGCGATTTCATTATTTTTACCGGTATTTGGCATAGTCAAACTATAAACGATTGGCTGCCCTTTTTTAGTGATGAACTCGCCTGGTGTTCTACCATCTAGCTTAATTGCTGATTTAACATAATCATCTTTGTACTCAATTGAACTTAAATTAATCTCTTTAGGTAATTTTACATACATTAAATCCGGATTTATTTTCGCACGCTGCATCCCTACAGATTCATATTCAAATGCATAATCTAAAGCACCCGTTTCTAACATAGCTATTAATTCGACCGACTTTGCCCGAATATTTTTTTCAGGACAATTTTCAATCAATTTAGCATTTAAACCTTTTACGCCATAATGATTTTCAGCTAGTTGCCATAATAACACAGATCGATAACCGCATGGATCTGCATTAGGATCACTGTGACCATAATTAACCCCCTCTCGAGTTAATATTTCATACCAATTTTCAGATGTAATTTCATCAGCATATTTGCTCTCTTTTGAATACATAATCACCATTGAATTTTCAGCAAACAGAGCATTCCAATTTGCAAACTTTGGCATAACCAATGTATCAATTACTGTATAATCTGCAGAGCATAATATATCTACTGCATCTCCAAATTCTGTTACTTTTCTTGCAATCGTTCTACTTCCCCCCGGTGTTCTAATAACATCTACCTTTGGATATTTTTCTTCGAATTTTTGTTCTAAGAATTCAAATGGTATTGTTAAACTTCCTGCATGATAAATAATCAGATTTCCTTCTAATTGTTTATCTTTCATTTCGACATTACTACTTGAATCTTTGCTTACACATCCTCCTAACACCAATACCCCAACCATCAACATAATCAACCATAATTTTCTCTTTTTAAGCATCTTACAATCCTCCTAAAAATTTTTTTGAAAAATCATCTATTATGTTATACTATTTTTTTTTAATAAAATCAACGTTTATCTACAAAGTTGTATGGAAATATAGTCCGATGATACTAATGGAATCTAAAAAAATATAATTTCTTTTAAAAAATAATATCTGCTAACAACGAGAAGTAAATGAAAATAGGATATAGGTATTACATTTAAATTTGAAAATTTAGATTTTCAAATAAAACCAGCCGACAAATAACGGCTGGTTTTATTATGTTTAATCACTTAATTTTAAAACTGAGATAAATGCTTCTTGCGGTATCTCTACATTACCTATTTGTTTCATTCTTTTTTTACCGGCTTTTTGTTTTTCTAATAGTTTTTTCTTTCTAGATATATCTCCACCATAACATTTAGCTGTAACATTTTTTCTAAATGCTCTAATAGTTTCTCTTGCTATTATTTTTGCTCCTAGTGCAGCCTGAATAGGAATTTCAAATTGTTGTCTTGGGATGATTTCTTTTAATTTTTCTACGATTACCCTACCTCTAGCCTGGGCATGGTCTGTATGTGCAATAAATGAGAATGCGTCTACAGGTTCACCAGATACCAAAATATTTACTTTTACCAGATCTCCAGGTCTGAATCCTATTATTTCATATTCAAATGAAGCATATCCCTTAGTTCTAGATTTTAATTTATCATAAAAATCTAATACTATCTCTGCAAGGGGCAACTCATATGAGATCATAGCACGAGTATCATCAATATAGTTCATACTGATATATATCCCTCTTTTTAACTGGCATAATTCCATAACTCCGCCAACATAGTCTTTTGGGACTATTATATTTCCTTTAATATATGGTTCTTCTACTATTACTTTTCCCTGTCCACCGATAGGGAAATCTTCTGGATTGTCTATACTATACATTGGTTCATTTTCTTTATGGATCCTATATTCAACTGATGGTGAAGTAGATATAAGGTCGATATAATACTCTCTTCTAAGTCTTTCTACAATAATTTCCATGTGTAAAAGACCCAAAAATCCACATCTAAATCCAAATCCTAATGCTAGTGATGTCTCAGGTTCAAAAGTAAGTGAAGAGTCATTTAATTGTAATTTTTCAATAGCGTCTCTTAGATCTTCGTAGTCGTCGGTAGATATTGGATATAATCCAGCAAATACCATTGACTGGGCTTTTCTAAAACCTTCCAAAGGTTCTTTACATGGGTTATTGAAACTGGTAACAGTGTCTCCTACTTGTGAATCATGAATAGACTTTGTTCCAGTAATGATATATCCTACCGATCCTGCAGTCAGGATATTAGTAGGGGTCATCCCAGGGGAAAATATTCCACATTCAAGTATATCAAATTGTTTACCAGTAGAAAATATCTTAATCTTGTCGCCTTTTTTTATAATCCCATCTATAATTCTTACATAGGTAACAACTCCTCTATAATCATCAAAATGTGAATCGAAGATAAGAGCTTTTAATGGTCCCTCTTCATTATTTGCAGGAGCAGGGACAAATTTAACGATAGCTTCTAATAGATCTTTTATACCTATACCTGATTTAGCAGATGTAAGAACAGCTTCATCAGCTGGAATACCAATAACATCCTCTATCTCATTTCTAACCTTTTCCACATCAGCAGCAGGTAGATCAATCTTATTGATTACAGGGATTACTTCTAAGTCTTGCTCTAAAGCTAGATATACATTTGCTAAAGTTTGTGCTTCTACACCTTGAGCTGCATCTACTACTAATAATGCACCTTCACAGGCAGCAAGAGATCTAGACACCTCATATATAAAGTCTACATGCCCTGGTGTATCAATTAAATTTAATTCATATGTTTTGCCGTCATTCGCTTTATAGTTAATCGTAACAGTATTGGCTTTTATTGTTATACCCTTCTCTTTTTCTAAATCCATAGTATCTAATAGTTGATTTTCCATATCTCTATCAGCAACAGTTCCGGTTGATTGGATAAGTCTATCAGCTAAGGTAGATTTTCCATGGTCTATATCACAACGTCCCTCCTAATGTTCTATATTAAATTTTTTATAAATTAATTTATAATTTTACATTCTATTATAAGCTATCTCAGTAGAAAAAGCAACCATTACTCACAGGGCAAACGCATGAAAAAAATAATTAAAAATATGGTATCCTATAAGAAAAAAAGGATGTTGTATTATGAAAAGTACCATAGATATAGAAACTTTAAAACCT
>NBMF01000002.1 GCA_002084825.1 Fusobacteriia bacterium 4572_74 | reverse complement strand
ACATTTGCAGTCGTGGATTTGTTGGTGGAAGTGACGGGAATTGAACCCGTGTCCAAGAACACCAGTATCATAGGTTTCTACAAGTTTATTTCGTGAATTAGTCTCGTATAAACTCGTCTCACAAACAGGACTAGCTTATACCAGTCAATTAAAGATGTCCCGCAGGTTTAATGACGAAACCATTGGTAAGCCTGATGTTAATTATATTCTACCGACCTGCACAGGCCTTAGGAAAATAGAATACGCTGCACTATTAGGCAGCTATTGCGTAATTTTCGTTTCCATTTAAAAATGGGTTTGACCTCTCACAGCGATCAACCTGACTTGCTTCCTATAACCTAATGCCCCTGTCGAAACCAGTGCACTCCCTTAATGTTGTAACTATATCTGAAAGCCATATATCTTATCTATATGTATCTTTAAGAGCTCTGTCAATCTGCCTTTTGGCATCTTTCTTTGCTAGGGTATCTCTTTTGTCGTAATTTGTTTTACCCTTACCCAAAGCTATCTCGATCTTAATTTTTCCAGCTTTTTGGTATACTGAGATAGGTACTATAGCGTATCCTTTTTGTGATGCTTTTTCATGAAGTTTTGCAATCTCTTTTCTATGAATAAGAAGTTTTCTTACCCTTCTTTCTTCGGGGTTATATACACTCCCAAAAGCCCAAGGTACTATACTCATTCCCATTATAAAAATCTCTCCATTTATTATTCTAATAAAAGCTTCTTTGATACTTACTTGACTAGCCTTTATAGATTTTACCTCACTACCAATTAATTCTATTCCAGCCTCAAGTCTATCTTCTATAAAATATTCATGAAACGCTTTTTTATTTTTAGCCAATGCCATAATATCACCTCATTCTACTAGGGTATTATACTATATATACCTATATTTTACAACTGCTAATCAAGTATCCTACCACCAATGAATACCAATTTGCTGCAGTATTTCTACAATTAAGACCAATTGATTTTAACTTCGGTTTCGTTTACGAAGAGAAACCATAAAAAGGAAGAGTCAGAAAATCTTCTTAACTTTCTTTGATTCCGTTATAAATATTTTTTTAAAAATTCTCCTACACCCGATTCATTATTAGATATAGTCACATGGTCAGCCACTTGTTTTAATTCTTCAAATGCACCATCCATCGCTACTCCAACTCCAGCAGTTTCCAACATCTCTTTGTCGTTCAATCCATCTCCAAAGGCAATTACCTGAGACAGAGAGATATTCTCCTCCTCCATGATATTTTTCATAGCTGTGCCTTTATTGACATTTCTATCTAAAATTTCTAGGAAAAATGGTTTAGAAAAGGTCGTGTGGATACCATCTCCTAATCTATCTTTTATATCTTTTTCAATTTTTAATAGATTTTCATGTTCTCCTATATAGAGAACTTTTGTAGAAAACATCTCATCTAATCGGTCAAAATCTTTTTTTACAGGTTCTAATCCTGAAATATCTTTATATATCTCGGTTTCTTTATTGGTAATATTTTCAGAATACCAGATCTCATGCTGATATATATTTAAATGAGTTTTATATTCCCTTGCAATTTCTATCAATATTTTAAGGGATTTTTCTTTCACGGGGTATTCCTTCTCACTCCCATTATGATGTATTATTTTAGCTCCATTATAGCAGATAGCAGGAGTTGTTAAGTTAAGTTCCTCATGATATGACCTCATAGATTCATAACTTCTACCAGTGGCTAAAAATATTTTTATTCCCTTGTCTTCTAATTTTTTTAGTATTTCTTTATTTGTATCGCTGATCTTGTGAAGATTATCTAATAATGTCCCGTCTAGATCCAGCATAACTGCTTTTATCATAATTTTTTCCCCTTTTTATATAGTTTCTCTCTTTAATCAAAGAGAGAATAAGAGAGTTATAGACTCTATTTTGCACCGAGAAATCAACGATGGTATAGGTATTTGATTTTTCCCTGATAAAGTGCATAAATCTTTCGGTTTTAAAAAACTTCAATCCCTCTTTATTGAGTGTTAATTTTTCCAAATCCAAGGCAAACTTCCCTTTGACCCAGTCATCTGAAGGACTCTGTTCTACAAAATTCCAAATCTGTTCTTTTATATGTAAGATAGTTTTATAGTTTGTAGTTCCCTCATAAAGATCCATCAATTCCCATTCTTTAAAAATTTAATTTTTCTATGACTGAGTTTAAAGTATTGTGCAACAAGTTCATCTTCATCTATTTTTTTATGGGAAAAATAGTCAAATGTTGGAATTAAAATCTCCAAAATATAGTCTAAAATTCCCTCCCTTATGGAAACATTGGAGTATTTTTTTTTATAATAATTCATATAATCCTTTAATTCTCTATATAATTTCAATTCATTCTTTTGAATCAATTTGGATCGTTCAAATAATCTAGATTTATCTCTAAAAATATCTATAGTTGTTCGAACTTTTGCATAATACCATGACCTGATATCTCTCCTAATAGCCTTGGAAAAATAGAGCTCATCTATAAAATCCCCTCTGATTAATTCCCTGAGTTCTAAAAGATTGTCTTTTTGTATGCTGTCCATAGACCTTTCCTTATCAAATTTATAGAGCCTTCTAATAAGAGAATCTATATACTGATTGATCTTTATTTGAGTTTGGATAGTATATTTTTTTTGCAGATGGATCATATTCAAATAATCAACCAGAGCATAGGAATAATCATATCTTTTAGTATTATTGATCAAATATTTTCTATGTTCTAAAAATTTTATATAAAGACCTCCCTCTAGTTTTTTATCTGCAGTCATCCCATTAAATTTTAAAATTTTTATAATGGGGATATATATATTTTGATACCAATATTTGGATTTTTCAATAAGACTCTTGTCACCTTCTAAACTTTCAATATCATCCAGGAGCTTTTTATAGTCTCCGCTCTCTATCAAATCAAGATTAAGCTGAGTTTGTTTGGTAAATTTAAACTTTTCTTTATAATTCAGATCCTCTTCAGTATCTTTCCCAGAAAAAAATTCTGTTACTACTGCTTCTATAGACGAGAAATTAAGAAAATTAGCCACAGAAACCCTATGATTACCATCGTAAGCATAGTATTCATCCCTTATTTTATAGAGTTCAACTGGAGGGAGTTTAAAATCTCCTAACATCTCAATATAGATATTGCACCATCTTATCTTAACGATACTGTTTTTAGGAATAAATCCCTTCTTAAAATCTTCGATTTTCTGTACACTGCCGACAATTTTAGAGAGGGAAACACTTTGAAGTCCCAGGTAGGAGTTGTTATAGGCAGATAGTTCTTTCTGCCTATCTGAAAATTTTTTTAATTCCTCTCTGTGACCCACTGAAATCCCTAAGATCTTACCCTTTCCTACAAATTTGTCATAGGCATTTCTAGCTTCCTCTTGGATATATAAATTATTCATAAATACCTCCTAATTTTTCATATATTCTATAACTTTATATCCATAGGCATTGATAACTCGAGTATCTCCTACGATGGTTTCCTGAACATCCATATGGGAAACCAGATGAATATGTCCATGGATCCATAATTTAGGCTTAAAATATTTTAAAATTTTATGAAATACCTCAAATCCCTGGTGGGTAAAATCTTCTCGATCATTGATCCTTCGTGGAGGAGTATGGGTTACCATGATATCTAGATTTCCCCAGAGAAGATATCCTAAATTTAAGATTATCCTCTGGGTCATCTCAAACTCTGAATATTGATTTTCTTGGTAGGAGTATTTTTTACTGCCTCCTAAACCAAATATTTTTAGTCCCTTATATTTTATAATTTTTCCATCTATATTTTTACAAAATGAGATATCATGTCCCTTCTTATAGACATGATTTCCATTGACATAGATAATATCCTTATTGAGAGTTGTAAAAAGATAATCCAAATAGTCATTTCCCAGATCTCCTGCTGAAATTATAAAGTCAATATCGGAGAACATATTTTTTAATTTATCCACGGGATATTGTCCCAAAATTTCTGTATCACTGACGATGAGTATCCTATATTTTTTCCCCATTGCCCCCCCTTTAGCAAAAAAGGAGGAAAAATCCTCCTAATTTTTATAAAACATCACATTATTTTTTTATAATTAGTCTAAGTTATATCCCATTTCTTTTAGGAATGGCTTTTTCTTTCTCCAATTATCTTTAACTTTAACCCATAGGTTTAAGTAGATTTCTTTTTCTAATAATGTTTCAATATCTTTTCTAGCATCAGTACCTACAGCCTTTAAAAGAGAGCCTTTTTTACCGATAACTATACCTTTTTGAGAATCTCTCTCTACATAGATATTGATATCATATTTATCCTTACCATTTTCCCTTCTCTCTACGTTAATGATCTCAACAGCAATAGAATGTGGGATTTCATCTCTGGTTCTAGTTAATATTTTTTCCCTTACAATCTCGATGATCATCCTATACATAGGCATATCAGTATACATATCCTCAGGATAGTACATGATTCCTTCCTCTAAAAATGGATCGATGGCTTCTAATAACTTAGGGATACCGATGGCATATTCAGCTGACATAGTCACTATCCTGTGGAAATTTCCTAATTTTGCTTGAATTTCACCAATTTTTTCCTCGATCTCTTGATCACTCATAAGGTCAATCTTATTTATAATAGCAATTCTAGGAGTATTAGGAGCTTTCATAATCTTATCGAAAACAAATTGATCCCCTGTACTGATCTCTTGAGTCCCATCGAGTACCATAATAACTGCTTCTACTTCCTTTAGTGCATTGATGGCTGTATTGGTCATGTGTTCACCTAAAAGATGTTTAGGCTTATGGATTCCTGGAGTATCAATAAATACATATTGCGTATCTTGGATAGTTAATATACCCTTGATTGAATCTCTCGTTGTCCCAGCTTTATTAGAAACTATGGCTACCTTTTCATTTACTATCTTATTCATCAATGTAGATTTCCCTACATTCGGTTCGGTCTTCCTACTACTGCAATAAATCCTGCTTTCATTAAATCTCCTTTTTTATTTTATAATTTTTTTTCTTTTTTATTCGTCTCCGATTCCTATCTCCATATATATCTTTTTAATCTGCTCTGTGTTTCTGCTGCTATAAAGACTGGTATTTTGAATGGTAGAATATCCCATCCTATCTTTTACAACGTGAGCCCCCTCTGTATCCAAAATATTTTTTAAGACAGTATTTCTAATCATATGGGTGTATATTTCTCTGCCTAAGTCAGCTCTTTTCGCATATTTTATAAGTCTAGCTCTATAATTTTGTCTGGAAACACTAGAAAATATCTTAGTATTTTTATTTCTCAAAAAATCTCTTTTTTCTTCTATAAATATCTGCAACCGTTCACTCAAAGAATCATCTAAAGGGATCTTATTTATCTTAATTCCCTTAATTTGAATGATAGCTTTGTAATCTTCTGAGATTATGTCTTCACACCGAAGATCTAGAACCTCTGAAATTAAAATGCCAGTACTATAAAGAATATCTAGGATTATTCTATCTCTATATTCTTTGGGAGAATTATCCATAACTTCTCTCAACCTCTCAATTTCATCAGAACTCAATATTTCTAAAGTTCTTTTTTCAGGAGGGAGATTTTTTATATTTTCCATAGGCAGACTATTAATTATACCATTTTTGTAAAAATATTTTAAATATCCTCGAATAGATATTATTTTTCTATTGATACTATTGTTAGAATAGACTTTTTTTAGATCTTTTATAAAATTTAAGATATCCATCTCTATTATTTCATTTAGAGGTTTATATCTGATAAATATAAAAAAATCATCTATATCTTTTTTGTAGGCTTCACAGCTGTTATAACTAAAGTTACTGTCTTTCATATGTTTTTCAAACTCTTGAAATCCTGGTATTTTACTGAGCATTATTTATCCCTGCCTTTTAATAGATCTTTTGCATGATTTCTCACACTTTCACTGACCTGATCCCCTGCTAACATTCGTACAATTTCATCTATTCTCTCTTCTGGATCTAGATTTTTTACTGTGGCTATAGTTTTCCCCTGGATATTTTTTTTCTCAATATAAAATTGCTGGCTAGCTTTGGCTGCGATAGCAGGGGAATGTGTTATACATATGATCTGGGCATTCTCTCCAATATCATATAGTTTGTCAGCTATCTTTCTCACTGTTTCTCCTCCTACTCCAGTATCGATCTCATCAAATACTAGTATAGGAATATTATCTACAGCTGAAAAGATAACCTTTAAAGCTAACATGATCCTACTCATCTCTCCACCAGAAACCACCTTTGCCAAAGGTTTCATCTCTTGCCCCAGATTAGGAGCTATCATAAATTCTACTATATCCATCCCTGATCTAGAAATTTTTTCATTGACTTTAAAATCAACCCTAAATTTAGAATCCTTCATATTTAAATATATCAGTTCAGAAGTTAGATTTTTCTCAATCATTTTAGCTTTGACCTTACGGATAGTAGAAAGCTGGATAGCAACTTCCTTATATTTTTTTAAAAGATCTTCCAGATTTTTATTTAATTTTTTTTCCTCAAAATCACTTTCATCCAAAAGATCCAATTCACTTTTTATCTTATCCCGATATTCTAAAATTTCTGTAAGATTTTCTCCATACTTTTTTTTGAGATTATTTATCTTGTCTAATCTGTCTACTACAGCATTTAGACGGTATTCATCTACACCCATACTATCCTGAATATTTTCTATATTATATGTAAGATCTTCAATTTCATAGTAGATTTTTTCAACTTTTTCAAAGATAATTTCATAATCTTTACCATATTGAGAGAGAAATTCCATATTTTTTTTTACACCATGGAGTAGTGATGTTACATTTATCTCACCGTCACTTATACTAAAGTAAGAATTTTTCAATTTTTCAGTGATTTTACCGGCATTAAAAAGGATCTTATATTCATCTTCTAATTCTTCATCTTCATTTTCAGATAAATTCATCTCTTCAATTTCAGTCAATTGATATTCATAGAGATCCTTTTTCTCTTTAATACCATTTCTTGTTTCCGAAAGTTGAATGAGAAGTCTACGAATATCCTCATAGCTAGAAACAATATTTCCTAGTTCATCTTTGATAAGGTGTTCATCTTTATTTAAAAACCTATCAATTAATTTTATATGGTTTCCTCTATGAAGAAGCATCTGATGAGAGCGCTGACCTACTATATCCACTAGTGTTCCCATAATCTCCTTTAAATTACTCATAGGGACTCTTCTACCATTTACAAAAGCTTTCCCCCGACCATTGGACTCCATCCTTCTTTGGACAATTATCTCATTATTTTCTACATCTATTCCCATCTCATGGAATTCTTTAACCTGATTTTCGTCGGCATCGAATACACCTTCAGCCAGAAGATATTCAGCCCCATCCCGGAGCATCTCCATATTGGTTTTTTCAAGAGCTATTAATTTATCTTGAAATTCTAATTCTAATTTATCTATAATTGCTAAATTTTCAATTCGAAGTTCCCTTAACATATCTTATCTCCCCACTTTAATTTTTCTCTTAAAACAGAATAATAATTTCTCGATTTTGGTAGCACTAATTTTAGTTTTTTATCTGAATATTTTATTTTAATGAGATCATCTTTAGTCACCTTGACAAGGTCATCCCCATCGATAGTTACATAAGCTGAGCCTTCTTTTTTCTCTAGTTTTAATGTGATCTCCTCTTTGCCATCTATTATTATAGGTCTAGTACTTAAATTGTGTGGAGCAATAGGAGTGATTAAAAGAACATCCAAATTTGGTCTGATGATCGGCCCCCCCACTGAAAGGGAATAGCCCGTTGATCCCGTAGGAGTAGCAACAATTAATCCATCTGCTCGATAGGTATTAATATAATGTTCCCCTGAAACTCTTATTCTAATTAATTTTTGTAGGATTCCTCCTTTTGCCATAACCACCTCATTGAGTCCGAGATGTGTTTCTCCTCGAACCTCTACCTCTAGCATATGTCTTTCCTCTAATTTATAGTTTCCCATCAAAACATCTTCATAAACTTGAAGAGCTTCAATCCTCCTTATATCTGTAAGGAATCCAAGACTTCCCATATTTACAGCAATAACAAATTTATTGTGATTAGCTATATTTTTACTGGCCTGTAGGAGGGTCCCATCGCCACCAATTACCACAACAAAGGCTGATCCCTCTATCTCTGACTGAACCCCTACACCACAATTTTCAAAAAATTCTTTGGATACTTCATAAAATTTTATTGCATCTTTTTTAGAGGTATTATATATAATACATACCTTTTTTTTCATTTTTCTCCCCCTTCAAATTGTCTATGGCGAAACTGTACTGGTAATTTATGGATTACCTCTCCGCAAATTTAAAATCTTTTTTTTACCGTGAGTATCTTTTGACCTTGATTTTCAATTAATTTAATATATGATATCTGTGTCAAAAAATATTTTTTTAAAAATTATTTGGATTAGAAGATTTCATATTAAATCTAGTTTCATAATAAAGATATGACATTCCATCTAAATTAAGTCCCAAAATTCCAATTTCACTGCCTTTTCTCACCGTTTGCCCTAACTTTACATAGTTAGAAATTAGGTTTCCATAGATAGTGATTAAATTATATCCATGATCTATCATGACAACTTTTCCCATATTCATAAATTTGCCTGCATAGATAACTTTTCCCTTATTTGCAGCAATGACTCGATCTCCTAAATTTCCTTGAATCTCTTGTCCAGAACTATGAATTCCTCCTACTTTAGCCTGATTAAATCCAACTACTATTCTTCCAGAGATAGGTTTTTTAAAACTCCCCAAATATTTAGCAACAGTGGAATAATTTACATTTCCTAGTTGTTTAGTTCTGGTTCTGATTATGTTATCAATCTCTTTCTCAATGGCAGCTTTTTGTTTTTGAAGGTTCATTATCGTATTTTTAGCTTGTTTTGTTTTGGCTGTTGTTATCTTTTTATCTTTATTATATTGAGCAATTAAATTATTGTGCTGTTTTTTCTTCTTCTCTTGCTGATGTTCTTTATAAGCCAGCTGAGATTGTAGTTTTTTCAATTTTTTCTGTTCTTTCTCAATATTTTCTTTAACTTTTTTTATATTATGTTGGACACTTTTTATCTCTTCTTGTCTTTCTTGATTGGCTCTCAAGACTTCTTTAAAATTATAGATATCAATTTCATCAGTTATCTCTTTTTTTTGCCATGACTGGAGCATAGCCACATAATCATTTTCCATATTAGTGAGTTCTTTAGAACTAAATTTCAGATTTCTTTTACCATAATCAATTTTTCTATTGACCACATTAATTTTTTCTGTTAGATTTTTTTTTTCACTTTCAATAATTTTTAATTCTTTTTCTACACGGATTATCTGTTCCTTCAGTGTTTCGGTTTTTTTATCTATAGTTTTTATCTTTTGAGTGTTTTTTATAATTACTTCACCATTTTTTTTTATTTCATCTTCAATCTGATTGATCTGATTTTTTTTTTCATCTAAGGTGTTAGAAAATGTATTTGTAGTAATAATTAGTAGTGTTAGGAAAAACATTAGTTTCTTCATAGACCTACCTCTTAACCTTTATTAAATTAAAAGATAAAAATGGAAAAATTAAACTAACAAGAAAAATAATGATTCCCATAACTATCCCAGCCTGAATGGTAGAGACTATATAACTTAATCCTACTATCTCACTCCGAATAAATTCATAGAGGTTTAAAAAAATCAAACTTCCTATAACAGCTGCTGAGATAAACTTTATATTATTTATAAAATAATAAGGTCTTAAAATCTCTTTTTTCCCCATACCTAGATATAGTCTAGCTTCTATATCATGATTTTGACTAACAACACTACTATGCATTATATTAAATATCATTATTTTTATCGGCATAAGTGTGATAATAAATAATCCAATTATAAGTTTATTATTTCTTTTTATTTTTTCACTCAGTGCAATGACACTTTTTTTGTTGATCACAACTTCTTTTACACCATTAATCTCATCGATAATAATTTTTGCTTCATTTAGTTTTTTTTCTCCTGTAGTTTTTACTATAAATGAGTTTAAGAGAGGATTATTTATCCCATGATTGCTAAGTCCTAATTGATTAGCTAATTTCTTAAACGCTAATTCTTTATTTATATAGCTAATTTTTTCAATACCATCAAGTTTCAAAATATTTTTTTCAATCTTCTCAATACTATTTTGAGAGACGTTATTATTCATATATACACTAAGAGTATAATTTTTATTTAAAGTTTTATTCCTCTGATAAATATTATAGATAGATATAACACTTATATTAAAAAATAAAAATGCAAAGATCAAAGTAGTAAAACTAAAGGTATAGTAGGTTATATTTTTTTGGATCAATTCATTTATTTCGGTATTCATCTGACGTATTTTTTTAAACATTGGATATAGCTCCCTTCTCTAAAATATATTTATCGCAATCTATCATATTTTCAATTTTTTTATTGTTGGTAAAAATTACTATAGTTTTACCTTTATTATTAAGATCTTGGAGATATTTCATCAACCCCTCAATCTTTTCAGCTTTTAAATGAATTTCTGGATTATCCAAGATGATTAATTCGGGATTCAACACCATAGATCTAGCAATGTTAAGTCTTTGTTTTTCCTCTAAATTTAGAGTAGTTAAAGAATTATTTTTTTTATCTAAAAGGCCAAACATTTTTAACTGTTTCTCACCTATTTCAATAAGTTTCTGGAGAGATAATTTTGTGTGGATCTCCAAAGGAAAAATTATATTTGCCAAAACATCCTTAGTTTGTATAAGTTTAAAATCTTCAAAACAAATGCCTATTCTTTTGTGGATTATTTTTGAACAACAATCAAATTTAGAAAGATTTTTACCCCCGATTATTATTCCACCAGATTTAGGAGTATCAAGCTGACAGATTAAATCGATCATCTTATTTTTTTCTAGTTTAGATTTATAATTTAAAAGTACAAACCCTCCATTTGAAATATTTAAATTTAAATTGTTCAGATAGGGTTTCTTTTCATTGGTAGTTATATTTTTAAATTTTAACATATTGATTTCTCCTATAAAACAAGAGTTGATAACTAAAAGTTTACAGATAGAAAATAACTACCTATTTATCATTAAATTATATCAATATTAAGAGGATAAGGTCAATTTTCTTTTTTTTCTTGATTTTACTTTGTATATACTTTAGAATTATAAGAAGAAATAATAATGTCAATTGAAAATTAGATTTTAAAAATTTGTGTCTAAAAAAAGTTTTAATTAGAATAGATTTGTGTGAATTAGTGGCAAAAGAAAAGATTTTGAATTTAATTATTAATTGAATCAAGAATTAGAGGGAGAAATTATGAAAAAATTAATTATAGCAGAAAAACCAAGTTTAGGAAGAAATATAGCCAGTGCACTGGGACTGAAAAAAAGAGGAAATGGGTATATAGAAGGGGAAAAATATATTATTTCTTGGGCATTTGGGCATCTCTTCGAACTATCAAATGTAGATGATTATTTCGGAAAAAAAATGAAGTGGAAAGAGGTAGAACTGCCCTTTACACCGAGAAAATTTAAATTTAAATTAAAGGAAAATAAGGGAATTCCTGAACAATTTAAAGTCCTCAAAGATCTTATGGAGAGAGAAGATGTAGAAGGAATTATTAATTGTGGGGATGCAGACAGAGAGGGACAGATAATAATAGATAGGATAATAAAGGAATCCAAAGTAAAAAAAGAGGTATACAGACTATGGCTCCCAGAACAAACAAAGGAAACTATCATAGAGGAAGTTAAAAATATAAAACCTGATAAAGATTATATAAGGTTAGCTTTTGAGGGATATTCCAGGACTGTAATGGACTGGCTTTTCGGGATAAACTTAACCAGATACATCACCCTGAAAAGTGGTCAATTGATGCCGGTTGGGAGGGTACTGATACCTGTATTAAAATTTATCTATGACAGAGACATAGCTATAGAAAAATTTATCAAAGAAAAATATATACAGCTTGAGAGTGAGTGTGTAAAAGATGAGATTAAATTTAAATTATCTAAAAGTACTAAATATCTCATAAAAGATGAAAAAAAAGCCAACTCAAAATGTGAAGAACTCAACTCCTACGAGGGAAAAGTTTTGTCCAAGGAAAATAAGGATATAAAAAAACAACCAAGTAAATTATTTTCATTATCAAAATTACAATCCCAGCTTTCAAAAAAAAATAAAATAGATTTTAAGGGATCTTTGGAAATAATTCAAAAATTATATGAAAATGGATATATCACATATCCTAGAACAAATACAGAATACCTGGCCATAAATGAAAAAGGGAAGGTTAAACAACTCCTAAAAGTGCTTTCAAAGGATCATAATGTAAAATTTAAAGATTCTAAAAAAATATTTGATGATGATAAGGTAGAGAGTCACAGTGCAATAATTCCAACTATGAAATTCCCTAAAAATAATTTAAACGGTCGAGAAAAAATAATCTATGAAACTATCCTGAATCGTTTTATTTCTAATTTTGTAGCTGAAGAAACTATTACAGCCAAGGTTATAGTAACAATAGGTGTAGGAGATGAAAAATTTAAACTTTCAGGAGAAAGTGTCGTACAGATTGGATTTTATAGATATGAACCTGCAACTTTTGAGAATAAATTACCAAATTTTATTGTAGGAGATACCTTCAAGATTGAATTTAAAAAGATATTGAAAGAAACAAAACCTCCTAAAAAAGTATCGGAAAGAGAACTTTCAGCTCATCTGAAAAATCCATTTAGAAAAGATAGTGATACTGAAGAGGATGAGTATAAAGCTATATTAAAAGGGATCGAGATAGGAACAGAGGCCACAAGAACAGGAATAATAGAAAATGCCAAAAAATATGAATATGTATCCCAAAAAGGATCTAATTTTTCTCTAGAACCATTGGGAAGGAAAGTGATTGAGACATTGGATAAATTAAATATAGATCTATATAAAACAAAAACTGTAGAGTTTTCCAAACTCCTAAAAAAAGTGTATAAAGGAAATAGTTCTATCCAAGAAACTATCGATTTGGTTACAGAGGAACTCCAAAGAATTATAGGTCAAAATATAGAGATACCTCGAGTATATAATGATTCAGAAAGGGAAATAATAGGAGTTTGTCCTAGATGTGGTAAAAATATATATGAAAATAGTAAAGGATTTTCATGTGTTGGCTATAGAGATACCCCGTCATGTAATTTTACTATTTGGAAAGAAAGTAAATATAAATCTATAGAGGTAAAAATATCTAAGACAAGAGCTAAAAAATTAATAAAAGGAGAAAATATTTCTATAAAAAAAATCAAGGGTAAAAATGGAAAAATATACTCAGCTGAATTTAAATTAGAAGATACAGGAAAATATGTAAACTTAAAGTTAGAAAAATATTTCCCTAGTGAATAAAAAAATGTTCCCTCATCTCTTAAATGAGGGAACATAACTAAATAACTATATAAAGTGAAAGAGCCAGTAAACCTTTTGAGAAAAGTTTACTGGCTCTGCATTAGAAACACCATAATGTCGCTAACACATTTCAAAAACAGTATAACCCATTTTTTTTAAAATGTAAAGTTTTATTTTTATATAGAAGGAGGACAGATATGTTAAAGGGTAAAATATTAAAAAAAGGAAATACCATAGGGATAGTTGCTCCAGCTAATTCAGATTCTAAAGACAAGATATTGAGATCAAAAGATAAATTAGAAAATTTGGGATACAAAGTAAAATTAGGAAAACATATCTTTGATACCTGGCATTCATTTGCAGGGACAGATAAAAACAGAGTATCAGATATAAATAATTTTTTCGAAGATCCAGAGATAGACGCGATCATGTGTCTCCGTGGAGGATATGGAAGTATCAGGATAGTGAAAGATTTAGATATCGAGATGATAAAGAAGAATCCAAAGATATTTATAGGATATAGTGACATCACAACAATTCATAGTGCTCTGAATCAAAAAGCTGGATTAATTACATTTCACGGTCCTATGGCTTCTTCTAATTTTTTTAATATAGAAAAATTTACTTTGGATTCATTTATAGAAAGTATGGAAAATAATGAACCTAGAGAAATAAAAAATCCAGTGGAATTGAAATCTATGACAGGAGGAAAGGCATCTGGAATAGTTATAGGGGGAAATTTAACTACCCTTATGGGAGACATAAGAACTCCCAATGAACTTAATTTTAAAGAAAAAATATTATTTATAGAGGAAATCAGAGAACCTACATATAAGATCGATCGTATTTTGACTCAGCTTTTAAATTCAGGTAAATTGAGTCAGTTAAATGGGATTATTCTAGGTGATTTTAATAGATGTATTCCTGCCTCGGAATACGATATGTCCCTTATGGATCTATTTGAAGATAGGCTGAAAAATTTGGGTATTCCTATAATTTATAATTTCAAATCTGGTCATTGTAAACCCATGGTAACTCTCCCTCTAGGAATAGAGTTAGAGATAGATGGCGATAGATTAACGATTAGAAGTTTAGAGGGAGCGGTCAGATGAAAAATATATTAAAAAAATTAATTTTATTGATAATTTTGATGTCTATAATTTCATGTAGGAGTACAAAAACTCCTACTATTCCAATAAGATCTGAGACAGATATAGCTGTGAGTAATTTTAGAGATCTACCTCAAATAGAAAATGCCAGTCTAGGGATAAAAGTAATAAATTTAGAAACTGGTAAAACTTTATTTGCATTAAATTCTGACAGATCTTTGGTACCGGCTTCTAATATGAAATTATTGACAACGGGAGCTGCTTTAGAGGTTTTGGGGAAAGATTATAGATTTAAAACTACCTTAGCCTATGAAGGAAAGATAGGATCAGATGGAACTCTCGATGGGAATATCTATATTATTGGGGGAGGAGATCCCACTCTAGGTTCTAAATATCTAGTTGCGAAAGATCCTGAATGGCCAACAGCAGAAGAAAAAAAGAAACAGTTGGAATTTTTAAATATTTGGATAGAAAAAATTAAAAATATGGGAATAAAAAAAATTAATGGGAAAATAATAACTGACCCATCCTATTATCCTGAAACAACCCTCTCTCAAACATGGGAATGGGGTGATCTGAGATATACCTTTGCATCGAAACCTAATGGGCTTACTTTTTTGGATAATAGTATCAGATTAACATTGCGGAAAAAAGATCAAAATATTGTGACCAATATTTCTCCATCATACACTAATACCGTGGTAACTAATAGAGTTGTAGGAGAAGATCAAAGTCCATCTAAAATAACCCTGGTAGTCCCCCCCTACAGCAATGAAATAATTATACTGGGGACTATGAATAAACCTATAATTTCATATAATACAGTGATGCAAGATCCTGCATCTACCTTAGGTAGATTATTTTCTAATACTTTAGAAAGAAAAGGTATAAAAAATAATGGAAGTAAATTAATAGATAAAAACAAGAAAGAAATGAATAAAAAGACCTTTATTTATACCCAGTATTCTCCTAAATTGGAGGATATCATAGCTTACACAAATAAATATAGTGTAAATTTATTTGCTGAACATCTAAAGATAGAGGTAGAAAAAAAATTAAGGAGGAAAAATAAAGAGGCAATGAAATATACTACTCAAACAATAAAGGATTATTGGAGTAATCGTTTATCTACGAGAGGACTCTATATCTATGATGGGAGTGGATTATCACGTTATGATGGTGTGACTCCTAATACTGTTGTAGGAGTCTTAAAATATATGAAAAATTCTGATAATTTTTCTAGTTTTTATAATTCTTTGGCTGAACCTACAAAGAATGGAACCTTAAAAAAATTTCAAGAAAAAACAATCTTAGTGGATAATCTCCATGGAAAGAGTGGAACTCTAACAGGAGTAAAATCCTATGGGGGATATATGTATAATGTTGATGGAGATCTAATGGCATTTTCTATAATAATAAATCATCATGGCATGAACGGAACCAATATATCTAAAAAATTAGAAAAAGTTATGAAAAGTATCTATTATTTAAAGTAAATGGTAAGGCATAAAAACTAAAAAGATATCAAAAGTAATATACTTTTGATATCTTTTTTTAAAATGCTGGTGGATTAGACACCCATAAAACTTTAACTATATTTTTTCCTGCATTGGAAATGTAGTGATTTTTTCTAGATTTATAATAAAATGATTCTCCCTTACGAGCTTTGTATGTTTTTTCTCCTAAATGAATTAAGATTGTACCACTAAGCACATATCCAAATTCTTCTCCCTCATGGGGTAATTCTTCTTTATACCTTCCCCCTTCTTCTATGGTTATAAGAATGGGTTCCATTTGATTTTTTTGTGCATTAGGAACAATCCATTCGATCTTATATTTTAATTCTTCATCAACATTCTCAAAGATATCTTCCTTTTTAAAGACAATTTTTTCATCCTGATCCTCATTAAAAAAATCTTGAAGGTTAGTACCTAACCCCTCTAATATATCTATTAAGGTAGTTATAGATGGAGAGGTCAAATCTCTTTCTAATTGGGATATAAAACCTTTGGATAGTTCACACCTCATAGCTAATTCATCTTGAGTGAGAAATTTTTCCTGTCTCAATCTTTTAATTTTTTTGCCTATATCCATTTTTTACTCCCTTTTATTTGAAATTATTTATTTGAAATTTAAAAATCTATTTAATATTATAGCTCGATACATAAAATAAATCAATTAATAAAGGATAGTTTTTTTATAATATATAATTCTAGAGGTTTAGTAATACTGTTTTTATAAACATATTATATAAAACATAAAGTTGCAGTAATTACTAATTTAAAAAATGAAACAAGAATAAAAGTTATAATTGATTATTATTTTAATGAAGAGATGTCTATAAAGATGAAGGTAGGAAAGAGAGTGTCTTAAACTTTAACAATGAGAGTTTTTAGAGGAGGTATTAGTCCCTCAAAATAAAGTTTAAAAACGAAGTTTTAACTCAACAAACAAAATCAAAAAAAATTGACAAAGTTTTTTTTTTTTTATATAATATAATAATGAAAGTTTAGTAATACTATTTTTTAAAACAAGTTATATAAAACAAAATAATTTGAAAAAATAAAGTTTAAAAGTTATAATTTATGAGAAAAAAATGAATAAAAAATATTGTTCTTTCAAAACTTTGAAAGATCAATATTTTTTTAAAAAAAAGTTTAGTATTGGTAAACTTTGAATACAGGAGGGATCATGCAAAAACAAACACCACTCTTCGACGCATTAAAAAACTATCATAAAACAGAGATAGTATCTTTTGATGTTCCGGGACATAAAAAAAGGTTTCAAAATGAATTTTCGGATTATATAGGTCATAAAATAATAGAATTAGATACCAATTCCATGAAGGAACTGGATATATTAAATAACCCTACTGGGGTAATAAGGGAAGCACATCAATTAATGGCTCATGCTTATAGTGCAGATGAAGCTTTTTTTCTTGTTAACGGAACCACTTCTGGGATACAAACCATGGTTATGAGTGCTTGCAATCCTGGGGATAAAATAATCCTCCCTAGAAATGTTCATAAAAGTGCTATCAATGCTCTTATTTTAAGTGGAGCTACTCCAGTCTATATAGAGCCTGAAGTAGATGAAATTTTAGGAATAAGTCTAGGAGTAAGTATAGAAAAAATAAAAGAAGCAGTAAAAAAAGATTCGGATATTAAGGCAGTGTTTATAATTAACCCTACATATTATGGAGCTGTATCTGATCTAAAGGAAATTATAAAATTTTGCCATAAAAATGAAATAATCGTCTTGGTAGATGAGGCTCATGGAGCACACTTTCCATTTCATGATAGTTTTCCAGAAAATGCCACGGCTTTAGGAGCCGACATGTCTGCAATTAGTATCCATAAAACAGGTGGATCTCTAACTCAAAGTTCGGTACTTCTCTTAAATACTGGTATGATAGATCCGCAGAGAGTCAAAATGATGTTAAATTTAACCCAGACTACAAGTGCTTCCTACCTTTTGATGACAAGTCTAGATGTAGCTAGAAAAACTTTGGTTACAGAAGGGGAGAAAATTTTTACTGATCTTTTAGATATGATATCTAAATTTAGAGAGGAATTAAATTCTATCCCAGGGATAAAATGTTTTAAATCAATATTATCGGATAAACTCTATGATTTTGACAAGACCAAGATAGGAATCAATCTCAACGGTCTTGGGCTTACTGGTTTTGAAGGTTATGATATCCTGAGAGAAAAATATAATATCCAGATGGAATTAGCTGATACCCATAATATACTTGGAATAGCCAGCATAGGAGACATTTGGGAAGATTATCAAAAACTCATAGATGCCCTCAAAGAGATGGCATATGATTATAAAGGGGATAATCAAACAATAGATTTTAATGAACTTGAAAGCCCAGAATTAATAGTATCTCCTAGGGATGCTTTTTATTCAGAGACCGAGAGTATACCATTATTGGCAGCTATTGGAAGGGTAAGTGGAGAATCTATTATGGTGTATCCTCCAGGAATTCCACTCTTGATTCAAGGAGAGAGAATTACAAAAGATTTGATAGACCATATATATTTTTTAAAGGAACAAAAGGCTGTCATAACGGGAATGAACGATAAAACATTAAATAATATAAGTATTTTAAAAGGAGAATATAGATGAAATTAGAAACTTTAGGAAGACATATTTTGATAGAATTTTATAACTGTAACGAGGAAATATTAGCAAGCCCAGAAATTATTGAAAAACATATGAATAAGGCAGCAAAAATAGCCAATGCCACTATAGTAAATTCAGTGTTCCATCACTTTAACCCATATGGAGTATCTGGAGCTGTTATTATCTCTGAATCTCACTTGGCTATCCATACTTGGCCAGAATATGGGTATGCTGCTGTAGATGTATTTACATGTGGAGATAAAATAAATCCATGGATAGCTTTTGATTTTTTAGAGGATGTATTTGAAGCAAACAGAAGTGAATCTATAGAAATACCTAGAGGAATGGTCGAAAAAATAAGAAAATTTCATCCTGAACAACTAGGAAAAATAACTTTTAAGCCAGAAGAAAATCAAGAAACAATTAATTATTAAAAGAAAATTGGAGGAAATCATGTTAGATTTATGGTATACAGAAAACTGGACTGAAAACACAAAATTTTCAATTAAGGTAAAAAAACATCTTCACAGTGAGATGAGTAGATTTCAAAAAATAGATTTTTTTGAGTCGGAAGAATACGGTAATTTTTTTACATTGGACGGACTTATGATGGTTACAGAAAAAGATGAATTTATCTATCACGATATGATTACCCATGTAGCCATGGCAACTAATCCAAAGATAAAAAAAGTATTGGTTATTGGAGCTGGTGACGGTGGGACTGTAAGGGAACTTACTAGATATAAAAATATAGAAAAGATAGATATGGTAGAAATAGACGAAAGGGTAGTAAGATTATCTCAACAATTTTTACCAGTTACAGCTGACAAATTAAATGATCCCAGGGTAACTATGTATTTTGAAGATGGATTAAAATTTGTAGAAAAATCAGAGAAAGGGAAATATGACCTAATTTTAGTGGATTCTACTGACCCGATATCTGTAGGAGAGGGATTATTTACAACAAAATTTTATAATAATTGCTTCAGAGTATTAGGAGAAGAAGGAATCTTAATAAATCAACATGAATCTCCATATTTTGAAAAATTTTCGAAAGAAATGCAAAAAGCTCATAAAAAAATATTAGATACTTTTCCAATAGCAAGAGTATATCAATTTCATCAGCCTACTTACCCCTCAGGACATTGGTTGTTTGGATTTGCGTCTAAAAAATTTGACCCTATAAAAGATCATAACCCAGAAGAATGGGAAAAATTAAATATAAAAACTAAATATTATAACTCAGAATTACACAGAGGATGTTTTGCTCTGCCAAATTATGTTAAGGAGATGTTAGAGATTGAGAAATAAAAACATTTCTACTTTTATTGGATTTGATAATGAGTATGACGAATCCGAAATAGTAGTATTTGGTGCTCCTTTTGATGGAACCACATCTTTTCGACCGGGTACCAGATTTGCTCCAGAAGTAATGAGGAGGGAATCTTACGGATTAGAAACTTATAGCCCTTACTTAGAAAAAGATTTAGAAGATTATAAAATTTTTGATGGAGGAGACTTAGAGTTTTCATTCGGAAATCCAAAGAGTACTTTAGATTGTATATATAAATATACAAAAAAAATATTGAAAGATGAGAAAGTTCCATTTATGGTAGGAGGGGAACATCTAATTTCCTATGGTACAATAAAAGCTGTCTATGAAAAATATCCTGATCTTCATGTCATACATTTAGATGCACATGCAGATTTGAGAGATGATTATATGGGAGAAAAATTTTCTCATGCTTCAGTGATTAGACGTTGCTGGGACTTTTTAGGAGATAGAAAAATCTATCAATTTGGTATTCGATCTGGGACTAAGGAAGAATTTTTATGGGCTAAAAATCATACCTATATGGAAAAATATTCTATGAATACATTAAGTGAAATTATAGATAAACTAAAAAATGTCCCTGTGTATATTACTATTGATTTGGATATTTTAGATCCCTCTATCTTTTCAGGAACTGGAACACCAGAACCGGGAGGACTTACATTCAATGAGATTGTAAAAGGGATAAAAGAATTTGAAAACTTAAATGTTGTAGGAGGAGATATAGTAGAACTTTCTCCTAACTACGATACCAGTGGTACTTCTACAGCAACAGCTTGTAAAGTTTTACGAGAAGTAATCTTAACCATGGTATAAAAAGTATAAAAAAAGAGGGCGACTCATCAGTAAATTTTCTACTTGAGCCACCTCTTTTTTATTATTTAAATCTATAATGTCATTAATAGCTTAGCTAACATAAGAGCCGTTACCGTTCCTATTGCTGAACCGAATATTCCCATCATAAGACCTGCCGGAATTAATGCTTCATCATATGTCCCTGCTAATATTGGAGCTGATACAGATCCACCTATGTTAGCTTGAGAAGCTATACCACAGATATAAAGATCTAACTTGAATATCTTCGCTAAGATCAATAATACCACTAAATGGAATAACAATACTAATACTCCTGCTACAATATAGATAGCTGCTTGACCCATATCAATTGTAGAAAAATCTGTTGCTGTTGCAATTAATCCAACTACTACGTATAAAAGTACCCCACCTACATGGTCTGTTCCCTTGATTTTCTTTAATGGAGTCATACTTCCTAATATACCAAATATTGTAGCTAAGATTACTACCCATCCAGATCCACTAAAGAACCCTCTAAGACCGAATAAGAAATTAGCACTAGTTAATCCACCTGGGTTAACTACTTGTTTTCCAAGAACTAATACAATTCCTGCTACTCCAAGACCTAATCCCAATGTTAACATAAAATCCATAAATTCATAATCTCTCTTATCTTGATTTTTAGCTGCTGTTGTATGGATATGACTTATTATTTTATCTACTTCATCACTATTTGCACCAGAGAATTTATTGAACTGTTCTCTCATTGGAGCTAAACTGATAAGTAATACTAGCCAGAACGATGCACAGATATTATCCATTAAGAATGCATATGTCAGTGCTTGTGAACCATCTTTTACTCCTAATCCTGCTTGAGCAGCGGCCATGTTTGTTGATCCACCAACCCATGAAGAAGATAAAATTGAGAATGTTTGCCATGCATCTGCATCGAATCTTGATTTTAATGAAATAAATACAATTATAAATCCAATTATGATACTAGCTGTTACTGCCAAAAATGAACCCATTAACTTTGGTCCTAATTTAAATACATCTCTAATATCATTTTTTAATAGTAATAAAAATAACATCATTGGCAATAAAAAATATTTTAATTGACCGATAAAGCTTGATAATTGCGGTGTTAATTCCCAAATGTGCATTGTTGCACCTATCATTCCACCAAAGTAAATAAATGTTAATCCTGGTATAACCTTGAATAATTTTAACTTTAATGTTTTCTCACAATACAATACTGCCGTTATAAATAATATCAATAACGAAAAATAACTAAATATACTTGTTATCATTTGAATCTCCTCCTGTTTCTAATTTTTTAATCCCTTCTTCATTTCCAAAAAAACTGTACACAAAATGAAAAAGTTGTTTCGTTTTCATTGTATTTTAGCATGCTTTTCTAAAAATTCAAAGTTTTTTTGTTTTTTTAAAAAATAAAAACGCAAAAGTACTACTTTTTAAGTACATTTTATAATATATTAAATTATTTATAAATACATTTTCCTTAGAAAATAATTAAAAGTTCCATCTAGAAAATTATCTTTTTTTTCTCTAATAATTAAAAAAAATAAAAACTATCTTTCTTTTTTTGGAAAAATATTATATAATCTATAAGATGACTCTGTAGCTCAGATGGATAGAGCGGCTCCCTCCTAAGGAGTAGGCCATGCGTTCGAATCGCGTCAGGGTCACCATTTTTTTTAAAACCAAAAGAAGATGAAATTATTAATTTCACCTTCTTTTTTTAATTTATTTTTATTTATTAAATATTTTCAATACGTCATTAAAAGTTATCAATATAATAAGACCAAATAATATAATCATTCCTACCATATGAAATTTTTCTTCAAACCTTTTATTTACCTTTATCCCTATCACTTCCAAAAGAATAAATATTATCCTTCCACCATCTAAAGCAGGAAATGGAAGCAGATTAAAAAATCCTATATTTATAGAGAGTAATGCTGTCAACCAAAATAAGATTCCCACCCCCCCTTGACTGGCATCTCCTATAATCTTAACTATCCCTACAGGCCCTGATATTTCCTTAGCACTTACCTGCCCTGTGACTAGCTGTTTAAAACCTGTTAAAATCATTGTAAATAAATTTTTGTAAGCAATACCAGATTCAAATATGGCATCTATAAATCCATATTTTTCGATACTATATTCTGGCAATATCCCGATATAATAATCATTCCTTTGCTCATCAAAGGTAAGTTCAACTTCTTTTTTTATAATCCCCCCGTCTCTTTTTATAAGAAATTTCATACTATTGCTATCTATCTCACCGTTTACACGGCTTATATCTTCCCACCTGTCTATCCTATTTCCATCAATCTCCAAAATCTCATCTCCTGTCTTTAGAGTCCCAAAAGATTTAGCAGTTTCTACCATCTTTCCAATTACAGGTTTTTCATTTTGAATTGCTTTTCCACTATAAAGTAAACTCCCAAAGACTATAATATAAGCCAATATAAAATTCATCATTACACCTGCAATTAATACTACAAATCTTTGAAATGGACTTTTAGTATTAAAACCATCTTTTACTACAGATTCTACCTCCATTCCTTTGATATTTACAAAACCACCCACAGGTATAGCTCTCAAGCAATATCTTGTATGTAGTCCTTCATGAGAGAATAAAACAGGTCCCATCCCCAGAGAAAACTCCTCCACCGGCATCTTAAAATATTTGGCTGTCAAAAAATGTCCCAATTCATGAACCATTATTATAATTCCAAGTATAACTATCGTTATTATTATATTCATCTAAAGCAACTCCTCACAAACTCTCAAAACTTCATTCCCAATCTCGTCTATTGTCTTTAATTCTCCATCTTTTATGCACATTATTTCTTTCCATGAATATTTATTTGCTATATAACAAGCATTATCATGAGATTTTTGCATATATTCACGATCTTTTTCATGGATATCTTTCTTGTCTTCCCCTGTAATCTTATTTTTTCTTTTTTCCATTAATTTATATGCCATTTGGGTAGGCATATTTAAAAATACTACCATATCCGGTTTTGGTATTCCCATTTTTTCATATTCCAAATCGGTCAACCACTTTAAATATCTATCTTTCTCTTCTTTATCATCCATCTTTGATGCCTGATGAACCATATTAGAAGTTGTATATCTGTCTGATATTATTATTCCTCCGTCGTTATAAAATTCCTCCCAAATAGTTTTAAAAGATGCATATCTATCCACTGCAAACATAGTAGATACAGCATAGGTATTGACCTCTCCTACATTTTTCCCAAACTCGCCATTCAAATACATCTTCACCGGTGCTGATGATGGGCTTTCATAATTTGGAAAAGTAACTTTCATAACCTTCTTTCCCGTTTTTTTATATTTTTCATACAATAATTCTGCTTGAGTCTGCTTTCCACTAGAATCAGTCCCTTCTATTACTATTAATTTTCCCATTTTTTACTCTCCTATAATCAATCTATTTTTTCAGAATGGAGAACAACTGACCTCCACGGGTGTGCCCTGAAAGTTGTAGTTCCAGATTTACTTTTTCAACTATTTCCCCACATAATTTATACATCTTAATTTGCTCAAGTTAATATTCTCACCGTATAGGTGTCTTGATTATAATTTCTAACTTCCTATTGATAAGTTTTTATTATTCTCAACGCTTCTTTTCTTGCCCAACTATCAGCTTTTATAACTGCTTCCAAAGTATTCACTGAATGTACCTCATGGTTATCCATGGTTTTTTTTATAACTTTATATATTTCTAAAAATTTAATATTTCCATTTATAAATTGATCCACAGCTATCTCATTGGCTGCATTATAAACTGCTGGCATAGATTTCCCTGTTCTTCCTGCAAAATATGCATACTCTACACCTTTAAATACATCATTATCTACCTCATCAAAAGTAAGATTAGAGATTGTTTTAAAATCCAAACTATCTAAAATACTATTAGACACTCTGTCTGGATAGGTAAAAGCATATTGGATAGGCACCTTCATATCAGGTACTCCTAATTGAGCTATTATAGACATGTCCTTAAACTCCACCATTGAGTGAATTATACTCTGGGGATGCACCAATACCTCTATGTCATCATAAGAAACATTGAAAAGTTGATGTGCCTCTATAACTTCTAAACCTTTATTACAAAGGGTAGATGAATCTATAGTTATTTTTTTTCCCATAGACCAATTTGGATGTTTCAAAGCATCTTCTACCCTCACAGCCTTCAATTCTTCCAAAGTTTTCCCTCTGAAAGTCCCACCACTTGCTGTGATTATTATCTTATTTACCTCATTTTTTTTACCACCTAAAAGAGATTGATAGATAGCTGAATGTTCACTGTCTACCGGTATTATCTCTGCCTTATATTCCTTTAACATATTATTTATCAGGTCTCCTGCCGCTACCATGGTTTCTTTGTTAGCAAGAGCTATTCTCTTCTCTTTTTTTATAGCTTCTATGGTTGCCTCTATCCCCACTGCACCACTTACTGCTGTAAGAACTATATCTGCTTGATCTAAACTACCTAATTTTTTGAGTCCTTTATTCCCTAAGTATACTTCTAAGTCAGGATATTTTTTTACTACCTCTTCATATCCCTCCTCTGTTCCAATAGACACATATGTAGGTTTAAACTCCTTTATTTGTTCTATCAATAATTTATGGTTATAGTGAGCACTCATGGCAACCACATTAAATTCTGAACTTTTATTTCTAATTACTTCTAATGCATTAGTTCCAATACTTCCAGTGCTTCCTAATATCGTTATATTTTTAATCTTAATCAACTCCTTATTTTTACCATATCTAACTCTCTTTTTTCTATTATAATAAAAAAAAGGAGCTTTCACTCTCTTTTTTTTATTATATAGGAAATCATAAATTTTTTTAATAAATAAAAGACTATAAAAAACTTAGAGTGTGTCTACCTGGATGCAACGTCACATTGCTTTTTTATTAGATCCAACATCATCTTATTTTTTATAAGAAAAAATCAATATAATAATACATAAGTGGAAATACCCAGATTAAACTATCATATCTGTCCAATATCCCCCCATGTCCACCTAATATTTTTCCTGAATCTTTTACACCAAATTCTCTTTTAAATACCGATTCTGCCAAATCACCAATTTGACCAGTTACAGCTACCAACACAGGGACTATTATTAAATGAATCCCCGATATATTTAAATCTTTAAATAATAATACTTTTATGAGTAACATAGTTATCACAGTAAATATTATAGATCCCAAAGATCCCTCTATGGATTTTTTAGGGCTTATCTCACAGAGTCCACGAGAAAATATTTTTCTCCCGAATTTTACCCCTACAAGGTATGCAAATGTGTCTGATATCCAAACCAATATTTGAATAGTCATCAGCCATTTACTTCCATTCAACATATATTTTATGGGAACTATATGGGAAAACAAAAATCCTACATAAATAATTCCAAGCATTGTATATCCTATATAACTACTACTGCCTTCCACTTTATTTTGATATATTCTGATAAACATCAAAATAAATATTCCTAAAATAAGCACCATTGTTCCCATGGACATATCTATATTATTCCCCATAAATTTACCTAAAAAATCTTTACTCGATGATACACTAGAATATAATGCCAGCGGTATTGCTCCTCCAAGTATTATCCCTACAGGTTTGTTTACAATAATTCCTTTCAATTCCATCATTTGATAGATTTCATATATTCCCATCCCAATTAAAAGCACTGTAAATGCTATAAAACTTTTATCTCCATAAAGGTATATATATACCGTCAGAGGGACTAATATTAAAGCCACCAATATTCTATTTAACATTTTTTACTCCCCCAAATCTTCTGTCTCTGTTTCTAAAAGTTTCTATTGCCCTGTCAAATTCTTTCTCGTCAAAATCCGGCCACAACACATCTGTTACATATATTTCTGAATAAGCTATCTGCCAAAGTAAAAAATTAGATATTCTAAATTCTCCACTGGTTCTTATAACTAATTCAGGATCTGGTATATCAGAATAAAGATAATCTTTAAAATTTTCTTCACTGATGTTTTTTTCTCCCGATTCAATTATTTTTTTTACTGCATCTATTATTTCCGATCTTCCTCCATAGTTAAAACAAATATTAAAGGTCAATCCATCATTACCTGCGGTCAATTCTTCTACCTCAGATATAGCATTTAAAAGTTTAGAAGATACCCCTTCTTTTCTTCCTGTAACTATCAATCTAATGTTATCCCTCAACATATTTTCAGCTTCAGCCTTTAGATATTTTTGAAAGATATCCATCAGAGTATCTACCTCTTTTTGAGGTCTTTTCCAATTTTCTGTAGAAAAAGCATAAACAGATAAATATTTAATCCCTATATTCCCTGCATGTTCTATTATTGCTTTTATCCTTTTAGCACCCTCACGATGCCCAACAAATCTAGGCAGGTGTCTATTTTGAGCCCATCTCCCATTTCCATCCATTATAATTGCTATATGTTTTGGTATCATCTATCTCCCCTTAATTTTAATACATTCTATTCTTTACATTCTATCATATTATTTTCTATTTTTCCAATTAGGAGATCAAAGAGGGACTATTCTCTATCTATAACTTCTAGAATAGCATTTAAGTCTATCATACTATTTTGAACACACTTTCTTCCTTCATCAATGGCCTCCTTTGCACGATAAAACTCTAGTGGTTTGATATGGGACAGCTTAGGAGTGATAAGGATATCCGGGGGATCCTCTGCCATACGGCTTCTCGTTATTCTATCCTGAGTTATATTTATCGAACTGGCTATAGCATCAAATAAACTTGGAGGAGATTCACTATTTTCATCTATGTCAAATATAGAAGGTGTATACTCTTTGACCAAATTATTTATCTTACTTATCACTCCAATTTTTTTTTTAGGAGGTATAGATTTTTTAAAGTGTTTTCCAACAATGTCACCATTTAAATCCACGGCTATTACTATATCAGCCCCTAATGCACGACAAGTAGATACTGGCACAGGATTTACCAACCCCCCATCCACAAGCCATCTACCATTGGTTTTTATAGCTGGAAATAATCCCGGTAGCGAAACTGAAGACCAGACTGCATCTAAAACTGACCCTTTAGTCAACCATATCTCCTTTCCAGTCTCTAAATCTGTTGCCACGGCTGCATATTGTTTACTAAATTCTTCTATACTAGCACTATCAGCCGCTACATATTTATTTAAAAAATAGTGCAATCTTTGGGTATCAACGAATCCATTCAAAGACATATTTATCTCAAAAAATTTAGCCATTTCAAATTTAGTTAATGAACAAGCCCATTCTTCTAAATTTTCAAGATTATTTGATAGATAAGATGCCCCAACCATTGCCCCTATAGAAGTCCCACAAACTATATCTGGTACAATTCCCAAATCAGCCAGAGCTTTTATTATCCCTATATGTGCCCACCCGCGAGATGAACCACTTCCTAGAGCTAGACCTATTTTCATTTTCCTCACCACCTTAAACATTCTTATAATACTTCTTTATACTATATATTTTATTATAAACTTTATTATATCAAAAACAAATTGAAAATTAATTCCAAAGTTTATTAGATCTCTTCCTATTCCTACATAAATTATTAGAGGTATTTTTGTAAGCAATTCTAAAGATCCAAAGGCTTGCATTCTCAAGCGAAGATAAATTTCTGTTCTGTATGTAGTTTCTTATAAGAAAAGTGCAATTCCACCTTTGATTCCAGCATCATTTCCTAACTCTCCTAATTTAATTTCTAAGTTTTTCAAAGTTACCGGCATAGCATATTGCTTTAATTTTTTATTAACTACATCCAAAAGTATCTCTCCTGCTAATGCAACTCCACCTGATAAAATAATGATTTCTGGATTTATTACATTCAATAAATTTCCTATTCCCATACCTAAATAATTCCCTACATAATTTACTATCTCCATAGAAAATTCATCTCCGGCTTTAGCACAGTCAAAGACATCTTTTGCTTCTAATTTTTCTATATTTCCATCCAAACTCCTATATAAAAGATTATTTTTATTTACAGCTAGACGTGATTTAGCTTCTCTAATTACTCCAGTAGCGGATGCATAAGCTTCAAAACAACCTCTTTGTCCACAGCCGCATAATTTTCCATTTTCAACTAATTTCATATGACCAATCTCTCCACCAGCACCATTCATTCCTGAAACCAACTTAGAATTTACTACTATTCCACCACCAATTCCTGTTCCAAGAGCCACTGTAATACTGCTACTACTTCCCTTTCCTGCTCCAAATTTACTTTCTCCAATAGCTATCATATTTACATCATTTTCTAATTTTGTTGGCACACCTGATATTTTTTCCATTATTTCACTGATATTGACATTAACTTCCCAGTCAAAATTAGCAAAAAAAGCTACAATTTCTTGATTTATTACAGGTCCTGGAATTCCTATTCCTATTCCACCCAGCTTTTCTTTACTTATGTTTTTTTTATCCATTAGGTTTTCTATGGTTTCCCATATTCTTTTCAAGGTTGTTTCCATACCTTTTTCTGAAAATGTCTTTATTGTTTCTTTTATTAAAATTTCACCATTTTCATCCAAAATGCCTATTTTTGTATTTGTTCCTCCCAAATCTACCCCTGCAAAATATTTCAATATAATTCCTCCCCCTATGTCCTTTAATTTTGATTTTACAATTTTTTTTATTACTCTTGTTAAACTTTAATATCAATAAACTCATTGGCATGTATTACTGCTATTAAATTTTTATTTGAAATTAATTTTTCAGTTCTATTATATCCATTTTTTTTGCTTCCTCTCTAAAAGATTATCATTTTTTTTAAAAAAATAAAATTTTATTTTTTTTGAATCCTTTAAATGTATTTTTTTTTACTAAATTATGTAAAAAAAAAATACCCTAGGGCATCTTTTTTTTAAACAAATAAATTTATAAGTAAGGATGTCAATATAAGCATGAATGCTCCTCCAATCCTAGATGATATTTGTGAAAATGGCAATAATTCCATCCTATTAGCAGCTGATAACACCGCAATATCTCCTGTTCCACCCATGTTTGCCATACATAATCCTGCTGTTATTGTACCTTCGATCATATAGAATCCCAACATACGACCAACTATTGCAGTTCCTATCATAGCTCCTACGATAGTTGTAACCACTAATAATAGATAAGTTAAACTAAATGCACTGATTACTGCTCCTAAATCTGTGTATGCTATCCCTATCCCTACCAAGAGTGCCAGTGTAAAATTTTTCATCACAAACTGGAACCATGTCGTTGCCGCTTCCTCGTGTTCTCTCTTTAAAACACCTGTTAATTTAGCTAAAGCTACCGATAAAATCATCAGTGCATAGGGATGTAATGGTATATATTTTCCTAAAAATTTACCCAGTACATAAAATGTTGTAGCTATCAATAAACCTTTTCCTAAAGATAAATAATCTATCTTTAATTCCTTTTCCTCTTCTACCCCTACATCATCTTGACCCTTCAATAACTTCCCATCACCAGAAAATTTCTTATATTTTTTTCCTAATTTATTTAATATTCCTGCACAAACTATAGCTACTGCATTACCCAGTGCTACTGCTGGAACCATAACAGATAAAAGCTGTGTTGGATCCTGATTCATGGCTTTACCAAAAATTTGAGCTAGAGGCACTGCTCCTGCTCCCATTCCACCACCCATTATTGGGATAGCTATATAAAATACTGCATTGGTAAATCCATAACCCATCAATGCTCCTACTGCCCCGGTCATCAAGATTGATACAACTACCCCCCCTATTATTACTGGAAGATATTTTATTCCTGCCTTTATCAGCAATTTTGTGTCCATCCCCAAAATACTACCTGTAATAAGGGCGGCTATATAAAAATTTAAAAAACCTCCACTTTTCATAAACGTTGCGGAAGAACTAACCACTGTTTCTGGTAAAATATTATATGTAACCAATGCTGCTGCTGCAAATATAGCTACTATAGGCCCACCACCAAAATAATCCTTTACAATGGGTGTCCTATTCCCTATCTCATTTAGCAATACTCCCATTATCAATAGAAAAGGAAAAATTCCCTCCATTCCCTTTGGCAGCACTCCTGTAAATGTTGCACCTAATACTATTGCTGTTATAGGCATAAAATATTTCATTTCCAAGCCCAATAATTTAAATTTTTTCTGTACCTTATCATTGGATAAAACTCCTGTCTTCATTTTATTTCCCCCTTGTTTCATTTTTTATCTTTATTTTTTTTTAATTTTTTTAATTTTTTTAATTTTTATTACTTTTATTACGAGATATGAAAAAAAATTCAATTTTTCGTAAAAATATATTTGTAAAAAATGTGATTCTGTTCTTCTTACTAAAAGAAATTTTCTTTTAAAAACTTGATAGAACTTAAAAGTATTAAATAATCTAAATTTTTAAAATAAGTATAAAGGGTAACACTATTATATCCAGTAATCTTTGCAATTTTTCTTATACTAACCTTTTCTACTCCTTCTTCTTTAATAATAGTCATAGTCGTATCTATAAAAAGTGGCTGTATAATATTAATGGGGGGATTTGAGAAAAAATTAAACTGGAAGTCTCCTCTTGATTACAAAAAATATTCTTAACAAGCGAAAAAAATATTGTCCAAAAACTTGACGTAATACCAGGTAAGGATATCAATATTAAATAGAATGACTAGAAAAGAAATAACAATAATTTTAAAAAATGTAAATCAAAAAGAATCCAAAGAAAAATATAAAGTAGTAAAAAATATTAAAAGAATTAAGCGTTTAACCATGGAAACACTAGGAAATATATCAGTTTTATCAATAGGAAAAGTAAATGGATTACAAACCATGATGAATGGGCTGAAATCAATTAAATTAGGGATTTTTTAAAAAACCTACAACAACTTGACACTATCAAACAAAAGATACCGGTTGATTTAGTGTGGAAAATATGGTAGAATTATTTAAAATAATACAATATGAAGTAGATAAAATGATTACTTAATTAGCAAGATTTATAATGTTTTTTATAGTATAAATACGAACTAATTGAATAAAAGGAAAATTTGATTTGAAAAATTTTTGTAGAACTGGGGTTTACTTAGGGTCTTTTTTGAGGCAATGAGTTATGCTACTTATGTGGCATATTGTGAGTCTATCAGATGAAACTTAAGCACTCTAACTCTATTACCATTATGGTAGTAGAATTAGAGTGCTTTTTTTATTATTTATTTAGGAGGAGAAAAGTGGAGGAAAGAAAGAAAACTCAAAAAACGAAAAAACCAAAGACAAGGTTGAAAAAAGCAAAGTTTGAAACTGATAAATTAAAAGGGAAAACAAAATTACTACATTCTAGAAATGTTAATAAATGGGGGTTTGATTTTCACCCACAGGTATCTATTATTTCTGGATTGTTAGTTTTATTTTTTATAGGAGCTACTTTAAAAGATCCGATAGGAGTCAACAAAATTTTAAGTAGTATCAAAAATAATATAACCGATAACTGGAATTGGTTTTTTATATTAAGTGCCAATATATTTTTAATTTTTCCTATCTATCTTATGTTCAGTAAACTAGGAGAAGTTAAATTGGGAGGACCTAAGGCAAAATCAGAATACACTGATTTTGCATGGTATTCTATGCTTATAAGTGCCGGAATGGGTATTGGTCTTATGTTTTGGAGTGTAGGAGAACCACTTTATCACGCCACAACGAAAATGCCTATAACCGATGGAAATTCTGTTGGAGAGGCTTTGGGTATAACTTTTTATCACTGGGGATTTCATCCATGGGGAATCTATACTTTGGTAGCTTTATCTTTGGCATTTTTTGCATATAATAGAGGATTGCCTCTCTCTTTAAGATCTGTTTTCTATCCAATATTTAAAGACAAGGTATTTGGATGGGTAGGTGATATTATCGATATCACAGCTGTAATTTCATGTCTTTTTGGACTAGCTACTTCCCTTGGATTTGGTTCCCAGCAAATAAATGCAGGATTAAATTTTTTATTTGGAATCCCTCAATCACCGAAAATACAAGTGTTAATTATAGTTGTAATCACACTTATAGCAACTATCTCTGTTATTTCTGGGATAGGAAAGGGAGTTAGAATCCTCTCGGAATTGAATATGAAAGTTGCAGCTGTCTTTCTTATTCTAATTATAGTTTTAGGACCGACTCTTTATATAGTAAGAGCTTTTAATAATGGGCTAGGATTTTATTTAAACAATTTAATTTCAATAAGTTTCTTTACGGAAAATGGAAACAAATGGCAAGGTTCATGGACTATTTTCTACTGGGCATGGTGGATTTCATGGTCACCTTTTGTAGGAATGTTTATTGCTAGAATTTCAAAAGGAAGAACAGTTAGAGAATTTATATTAGCTATTCTTATAGTCCCAACATTCTTAAGTTTTATTTGGATGTCTGCATTTGGAGGAACAGCTTTATTTCAAAACAGTATAGATGGCGGAGCTCTGCTAAATGCAGTCAATAACAATGTAGCTACTTCGTTATTTGCAATGATCCAAAATTTAGAGATATCTTCACTTTTTAAGATAATTCTTTCAGTAATGGGTACATTTTTAGTAATATCATTCTTTGTTACTTCATCAGATTCAGGATCCCTTGTGGTTGACAATCTAACCTCTGGTGGTAAGATTGATTCTCCAGTTCCACAGAGAATATTTTGGGCTCTAATGGAAGGTGCCATAGCAATAGCACTTTTAATTGCTGGGGGAAGTGAAGCATTAAGTGCCCTTCAAACAGGTGTAATTCTTTCTGGGTTGCCCTTTACAGTAATGCTGCTTGCTATGACTTATAGTTTACATATGGGTCTTCGAAATGACCTAAATAAACTTAAGCAGTATAAAGAAGACAAATTATTAAATAAAATATTTAATGAGAAAGTATACAGTGAATTTGAAAAAAATGAACAGATCAAAGGAAAATAATAAAAAGGTTATAATGTTTAATTTATTTGGTATATGGTAAAAAATATATAGTGAATACTTTGATAAAAAAATTCTTTCTGAAAATATTAGCTATTGATTATTTTGATAGAATCCTATAGAATATTAATTATATTAAAAATTATGGAGGAACTATGGAAATTTTATTGATCGGATTAGGAATGTTTATAGCTGGATTTATTGACTCTATCGCTGGAGGAGGAGGGTTGATTAGTACTCCTACACTGCTTTTAGTAGGCCTCCCACCTCATCTTGCCTTAGGAACAAATAAACTAGCTGCTTCTGCAGGGGCTATGGTCAGCAGTCATGAATTTTTTAAGAACAATAAATTAAATTTCAAATTACTTAAGCTCATGATTCCCTTTGCATTTGTAGGAGCAGTTATTGGTGTAAGTGCTTTACAATTTATTGCCCCTGATATATTAGAGGTACTAATCCCATTTATGATTTTTGGAGTGGCTATCTACACTGTTATCTCTAAAAAAGTAGGCATGATAAATTCATTTGACGGATTTACTCCTAAAAATAAATTTTTAGGTAAAATATTAACCTCTATTTTAGGGTTTTACGACGGGTTCTTTGGCCCCGGTACAGGAACATTTTTTATGTTTGGTCTAGTTAAAATTTTTAAATTTGATTTTACTGTTGCCACTGCTAATACTAAGGTATTGAATTTAACCACTGGTTTTGCTGCTCTCCTTACTTTTTTATACAATGGACAAGTGAACTTTAGATACGGCCTTATTTCTACAGTATTTATGATCTTAGGTTCTAAGTTAGGTTCTAAGATGGCTATAAAGAATGGAGCTAAATTTATAAAGCCTATTTTTATTGTTATGTCTCTAGTTATGGCTAGCAAAATGATTTACGGTATGGTTAGCTAATAAAATTATAATATATATATCAATAAAAAAAAGACCTTTGAATTTTCAAGGGTCTTTTTATATAAATAACTTAATAAAATTACTTAGTCTCTTTAATTAATTTATTCATTTCTTCAATTACAATATCAGCATTTAATCCGTGTGATGCGATTCCTTCTCCTAAGCTCTCACCTGAGGCTACCATACAACCAACTCACCCAAGGCCATATCTTTGAAATACTTGAACTATTACTGGATATTGTTGTACAGCATCTAATATACCCATATCTTTGTTTACCATTTTTAACTCCTCCTAAAATCAATATTGTCCTTCTAATACAGGTAATACTGAGATTTGACTCTTCCTATTTTCCATGAGTTCCAATGCATCTACAGCCATCTTTTCAGCTTCAATATAGGTGAATTTGGAACTCATGATATCCTTGGCGTTATAGGTGAAAAACTCTTCTTTATTTTTCAATGCTCTTCTGATATCTCCCTCTGTGATTATTCCTATCATCATCTCGTTTTCTAATACACAGACAGCTCCTAATTTTTTCTTTGTCATAGTTACCAATATTTCATCTATATTGGTATCTTTTTCTACAATTGCAAGATCAAATCCACTATGCATTACATCTTTAACCTTCATGAGTAGTCTTCTGCCAAGGCTGCCTCCAGGGTGATATACAGCAAAATTTTCCGGCTTAAAATTTCTTAGTTTAACTAGTACCGATGCTAAAGCATCTCCCATAACCATAGTGGCTGTAGTGGAGCAAGTAGGAGCTATATTCATAGGACAGGCTTCCATTTCAACGCCTATATCCAATATTTCATCTGATTCTATCCCCAATTTAGATTTTTTATTTCCAGTCATAGCTATTAATTTTGCACCAATTTTTTTTATCGACGGGATTATCGATACCACTTCATCACTGTTTCCTGAATTTGATATAGCAATTACTATATCTTCTCTATGCACCATTCCAAGATCTCCATGAAGACCTTCAGCTGAGTTCATAAATACGGTCAATGTTCCTGTAGAAGCTAAGGTAGCTGCTATTTTTTTCCCTACTATTCCAGATTTTCCGATCCCAGTGATAACAACCTTTCCCTTACAGCCCATAATCAGCTTGGCTGTTCTCTCCATTTCTTTTCCTATCTTATCCTTTACTTTTTTTAATTCCTTTATTTCAATATCAAATATTTCCTGAGCATATTTCTTTATATCCATTGTTCCCCCTGTTGTTTTTGTTTATTATATCATTTTTTTTTAGTTTATTCATCTATAAAAAAAGAGGATTAAAATATCCATAGAATATTTTAACCCTCTAATAATCTTATACTTGATCTATGCAAGCTACCGGACATACCCCAGCACATGCTCCACAATCGATACATGCATCTTCATCTATCAATCTTTTACCATCTTCTACCTCTGAAATACAAGCTACTGGGCATACATCTTCGCATGCTCCACATGAAATACACTCATCTTTTCTTATTCTGTGTGACATCTTTTCCCTCCTTTAATTATTTATTATTTTGATATAACTATTTTTAGTATACTCTATAAATTTAAAATATTAAAATAATATTTTATTTTTTCATCCTATCACTCCTCCACCCACGAGATATTTACCATAATATAGAGCCATATGTTGCCCCTTAGCATTCTGTGGATTTTTTTCTTTATATTCAAAATATATTCTATCTTTTTTTCCAGATTCAGATATTTTTTTTAACTTACCTATAGATCCATGACTTGAAAACCTCGGTCTTGCCATGAACTCTACTTCCAATAATTTATCTATCTCAACTATAAATTTATAGTCTAGCAATTCCACTTCTTTTACAAAAAGTTTATCATAGTCACCTAAAAGGATCTCATTTTTAGAAGGCCTTATATCCAATACAAAATAAGGTCTAGGTTTTTTTAGATTCAACCCCCTTCTCTGTCCAATAGTATAGAGCTGGTATCCATCATGAGTCCCCATTAGGTTTCCATCTTCATCTACAAAGTTCCCCTTTTCTATATTATCTTTTAATTTTTCTTGTAGGTACCTTTTATATCCATCTGGAGCAAAGCATATTCCTTGACTGTCTTTCATATTATGAGTTATTAATCCTATTTTTTTTGCCATCTCTCTAACTTCTGTTTTAGTAAAATTATATAATGGAAATTTCATTCTTTTCAGAGTGTTTTCATCTAATCTATATAACATATAGGTTTGATCTTTACGTATATCTACTGCATTTTTTAGGAGATATTTATCCATTTGAGGTGAATATTCCAAGTTACAATAATGTCCTGTAGCTATATATTTTGCTCCTACTGAGTCTGCATAGTCTATCAAACTCTTTATTTTTATTCTCTCATCACATACTACACAAGGAGAAGGGGTTATTCCACTGCTATACCCATCTAAAAAATCTCTAATCACTATATTTTCAAAGTCTTCTGACACATCTAAAACTACATATTTTATTTTTAATATGTCAGCTACTTTTTTAGCTTCTGCTATCTCTCCTTGAGATTTTTTATCCACTTGCAAAGTTACTGCTATTACCTCATATCCCTCTTCTTTCAAAATATATGACGTTACTGAAGAATCTACTCCCCCGCTTAACCCGACTATTACTTTTTCCATTTTTTCTTCTCCTTTTTTTGCCACTACAACCCCACTCTATAATTTAATATGGACCTCTCCTACCATAAATTCTTTAATCCCATCTATAGTTTCTACCTCTAATCTACCATTTTTCAAAATTTTTCCTCCTATACCAGATATTTTATTTCCTAAAAAATCTATCTCTATTTCCTTATTTAGAAGGTAATTTTTTTCATTTATCTCGTATAAAATCTCATCCCATTCTCCCTTTAGGTATCTATTCCAATATTTTTGAAATGAATTTACAATTGTTTTTATAACATCTGAAATTTCATAGCTGTCTCCAGTTGCACTTTTTAAGGAAATCCCATTTTTAGATTCTCCTAAAAATTCTAAATTATTTATATTTATCCCTATACCTACAATAAAATAATCACTTGCTTTTTCCACCAAAATCCCGGATAATTTTTTATCGGATAAATAGATATCGTTGGTCCACTTAAATTTATAATCTAATCCTGCCACAGTTTTCAATCCCTGTAACAGGGCTATACCCACAATCAATGGCAGTTTACTATATTCTTCCATACTCAGGTTGGGGTCTTCCTTCAAAACAAAGCTAAACAGCCCTGCTTCAGCAGGAGATACCCAAAGGTTTCCCCTCCTTCCCCGTCCGGAAGTCTGGATGTCTGCTATAACCAAATCCCATTCTTTTTTATCCTTTTTTTCCTTTAGATAGTCACTGGTCGATCCCAGCTCATCAAAATGAAATATTCTCATCTTTATCCTCCTATTTAGTACAGTAAAACCAGTATTAAAAAGGGCACCAATATTAGTGCCCTTTAATTCATTTTTATTTCACCTTTAACTTTAAAGGGAACATAAAAACATCCCTCTCCTCACTATTGTCATCTAATTGTCTCTCTATTACAGGATTTGAAATTAGCTCTACTACTCCCTTATAAATATATTTTTTATCTTCATATAGTTCTAATAGGTGAAGGGCAAATCCCTCCTCTTTGGCATTTAAGATAGATTTATTTTGTCTTTTCATTTCTTGATCGCCTTTTTTGCCCATCCCCGTAAAATATAGAATATCCCCATCTTTCCTATGTTTATATGAACAATTATCAAATTTAGCTAACAAAACTATAGTATTAGTCCTTTTACTCTTTCTCACTCCACCTTGATTGGAGCACAAAAAAATTTCCGCTATCTCTTTATTTTCCAAAACTTGATCTCTCTTTAAATCTTTTATCAACATCTTATATCTCCCTCTATTTTTCTAATAAATTAGCCAATATCTCTGGGGTCATTTTATTATGAATATCAAGACAACTGTTCTATCACCTCTATTTACAATTCCATCCTATAATCCCCAGTTTTTCCATGTTTTGCCTTCTTCACTAAAAATTCCATCATCTTTCTAAATTTCTTACTCGAATCTGTAGCTCCTGCTATAATATCGATCTTAGGCATCTGAAAATCATTATTTTTTTTCAATTCTTTCATAAAATTTTCAATTAACACTACCGAATATTTCTTGGGATTTGTTCCCGATTTAGCTAACATTTTCTTATTATACTCTTCATTCTCATTGACTAATTCTCCTGCTTTATTCACCTTATCTGTTGTAACTTCTACTATTTCCCCATCTTCTACTATGATACTAGCAGTCGATGACCATCCATAATAATATTTCTTTCCCTGTACAAAATACTTTCCATCTTTCAATTGTGCTCCTAAAATACTTGTTGCCATAATTAAATATAAAATTACTTTTTTCATAGTTGATCTCCTTTATAATTTCATCTAACTATTTTTCTAAAATAGCAGTTGCTGTTAAATTTCTATATCCAATAGTCCAAATTCTCTGACACCAGTACCGAATGCTTTTGAGATAGCTTCCTTGGCTGCAAATCTTCCAGCATAACTGGGATATGGATTTTTTTTCCGAGAAATATATTCTATTTCTTTTTTTGTATATACCTTTTCTAAAAAAGTAGAAGTTCTTTCGATAGCTTTCTTTATCCTAGAAATTTCTACTATATCCGTTCCTAATCCTATAATCATAAGTATCTTCCTTTCGACACAGAAATTCACGGAGTTTTAAATAAGAGAATCACAGAGACTTTATTTTGATTTATTAATTATCAGATAACTCTGTGCACCTTTCTTTTTCCTCGGTGTAACTCTGTGAGCATTTTTTAGTTTTTTTCAAAAATATCTATATTTACATCTACCGTTATCTTCAACTCCGATAAATTTAACAGCCTTTCTACCCCATCCTTTGGGCTTTTCCACCTATAGGGAGTCATATCAAATAAACTTTTTATATCTTTACCATCTTCTAATTTAGTTTCATACTTTACATTTATCATTTCTTTATGGTTATATCCATCCACGATATCTTGAGTTGGTCTGTAGTAATCCATCTTTAGTTTATCGTAAACTACCTCTTTAATCTCCACCAGGTGGTATTCTCCTGTACTGACAGTTATTAACTTTCCGCCTTTTTTTAGTACTCTTTTATACTCTGCAGGGTTTATATAAGTAAACATACAGATCACATAATCCAGTGATTCACTTGCAATAGGAAGATTTGATCCGCTTGCTACTATCCATTCAATCCCTTTGTAGGTTCTGGCAGCATGAATAATCCCATCTTTGGATATATCTATTCCTACAATATGGGAATCTATATTCCCCTCCTCCAGACCGTCCTTCAAAAGATTGGTGTAATATCCCTCTCCACATCCTATGTCTAAGATATTTATACCACTTTTATTGCCTATCCCCTTTTTTATACTTTCATTCAAAGTCTCTGATATTTTTTTATAATACCCCTTTTCCAAAAAATTTTTCCTTGAAACTATCATCTCCTTATCATCCCCAGGATTTTTACTTCTCTTCTCATTGGACATATGCAGGTTTACATACCCCTGCTTTCCCATATCAAATATATGATTATTTTTACATATATAACTTTTCCCAATTCTATTTAACTCTTCCTGACATACAGGACACTTTAGTACACTCATAAATTTTCTCCTTTTTTCTAAACTATATCTCGTCCCTAATTCTTCTCCTAGTTTAAGACAGGTGAAATCTCAGTAAAAGTTTTTATATCCCATAAATTTTTTTTGCATTTTCTGTAGTTACTTTCACTACTTCTTCATAGGTTACTTCCTTTATCTCAGCTATCTTTCTGGCTATATACTCCACATAGATAGGATGATTTCTCTTCCCTCTAAATGGTGTAGGAGTTAAGTATGGAGAATCTGTTTCTACTACTAGCCTGTCCAAAGGTATCTTCGATATAGCTTCTACAAGTTTTTTAGCATTTTTAAAGGTGATCACTCCTCCTACTCCAAAATAATAATTATCCATAAGTTCTACTGCACTTTCATAAGAACCTGGATAACAATGAACTATCCCTTTTATTTCAGGATATTCCTTCAAAATCTCCAAAGTATCATGAGTAGCATCCCTTGTATGAATAACTACGGGTTTATTTACCCTTTTAGCCATCTCTAACTGTTTTCTAAATACAGCTTTCTGCTCTTCTTTTCCATCCTTCATCCAATAATAATCTAGTCCTATCTCACCTATTGCTACTACTTTAGGATGACTGGCCAATTTTTCTAAACAACCTTCTAATTCATCGTTATATCCATTTATATCTGTAGGATGAATTCCTACTACAGCATACATAAAATCATATTTATCTGCCAAATTTATAGATTTTTTAGACGAATCTAAATCACATCCAATATTTACCGCAAATTCTAAATTTTCTTCAATTTCTTTTAAAATATTGTCTCTGTCCTCATCGTATCTATCGCTATCTATATGACAGTGTGTATCTACTAATTTCATATTTCCCTCCAAATTATAAAGCTTTTCAAACACAGACCCTACGGATTTTCACTTTAAGTTATTATATCATATAAAGAAAAGACTACTAAATTTAGTAGTCTTAAAATCTATCCTAATAGTTCCTCTTTTGTAAATGAATATTTTTTTCTACAGAAATGACACTCTACCTCTAATTCAGGTTTTTCTGTAAATATTTCCTCCAATTCTTCCCTTTTTATAGTAATTAATCCCTTGTAAAACTTGTCTTTACTACAATTACATTTATAAGAGATCTTCTTTTCTTCATAGATACTATAATCTTCAATCAATGCTAATTCATCTTGTGAATCTATATCTTCATAGATTAATTTTGCTATCCTCTTTAAACTCATACCGCCTGCTAACAATTCAGTCATTGGTCTCATAGCTTTTATCTTAGCCTCTAACTTTGTAATAAAATTATCACTGGCATCCGGTAACAATTGAATCATATATCCACCGGCATTTTTTACCCTCATATCAGGACCTAATGACACTCCTAACACCACTACCGATGATGTCTGTTCCGATGTGTAATAATAATAAGCTATATCTTCTCCAATTTCACCATTAACTATTTGTGATACTCCTACATAGGGTTCTTTCAATCCCATATCTTTTACCACAGTTAACGTTCCTTTTCCTACTAGATCTCCAACTTTAGGTACTTCTCCATCTTTTAGCTCTAAATCAACTTCTGGGTTACTCAAATAACCTTTTACATTTCCATTGGCATCAGTAGTAACTAACATTTGATTTAATAAACCATCTGTATTCGTTCTTACAGTTAATAAGTCATCTCCCTTTAGAGTTGCTCCCATCATAATCGTTCCTGTCAATAATCTTCCAAAAGCTTTGATTGCAGTAGGACTGCATTTATGGATATTCAATGCTTCTTGTACTATATCCTTTGTATCAACTATAAAAAACCTTGCATTTTTACTTGAACCTCTCAATAATTTTCCCATCTTTATCTCCTTTTATTAAAATCACTATTAAATAAAAATTTTGTCTTTTATAGATGATTTTTCATTTCTTATTTTTCTATTTTTTATATAATTTTCTAAAGATAATTATATCAGATAATATACTTTTTTTCAATCTGACAAATCTTTTAGTTTATATTTTACACGGCCTGCTAAGTTGCTAAAAAAATTAATATATACAAATGAAATCGACATTTATAGTTGGTCTCTTAATTTTATATAAAATAAATAGCTGACGCTTTTCAACCCCCAGCCCCCATCTTGGGGGTTTTTCTGGTATAATATAATTATGAATACTAATATTAAACTCAAAAATATTTTC
>NBMF01000031.1 GCA_002084825.1 Fusobacteriia bacterium 4572_74 | reverse complement strand
ATTAATCTGTGGTAATATATTTGTATAGCACGTATGATATTTATATAAATCGAGTTAATTATATAATTTAAATAACTATACATATTTTTTTTAGGAGGAATAACTATGAAAAAACTAATTTTTCTTTCATTTTTAATTGGACAAATTACATTGTCCCAAGAAAAAAGAAATGATTTTTATGATTTTAATATTATAAAAGAAGATCTTACTTACAAAACAAATATGCGATATGAAAACATCTTAAATTTTTCAAAATCTACCGATAAATTAAACCTCTATTCAACCTATATTGATCTCAGACAGTACAATGATTTTTCCAAAATTTATTGGAACTTAGGACAAGGGTATATCTATCTTTCAAACACTTGGGATTTAGAATATAGTATAGAAAAAAACTTTGTTACTTACCAAAATAAAGATGTAGGAGATAAAGATTACAATGGATGGGAAATAGATTCTTTATTTAGAAATTATATAGAAAAAGTTGATTGGGCAGGACATCGATGGTCTAGATCATGGGGATTTGGGACGAGTTATTCCGATGGAGGAGATTTAAATTATGATCTTTTTGATGAAAAGGTTAATGATATATTTCTTACTTATAGAATGTCTACAAATTTTGATAATATTGGATTGGGAGGAAGTTACTTGAGTTTCACTACCAATGGTGGAGGAGTTTTAAGTTCTGTAAAAGATAATGGATATAGATTAAATTTTATAGTGGATACTTTTACCAATTGGGGATATGGATTTCAAACTGCTAATACCCTCACCGATGAACTACGAAGTTATGGAAATTATGCTAACTCCTACATGTTAGATTTTGCCTCTACAACATCTTGGACATACGAACTTTCTCATGATTTTGCATTTATTACCGACGTTTATTTTGAGAGTGAAAATTTCTTTAATGGAACTGCTAGGGCAGATAAGATAGAATTTAATATCTTTCCTCATATTGGATATAATAAAAAATTAGATGATTCCTTTCGTTTTTTTGCTAAATTAGGAGTTATACCTATATCAATAATAAAATATTCTGATGGGTTTGATGATAGTGGTTTTTATATTAAGGGAGTAGCAGGAATTACATATAGGTGGTAAAAAGCAATATGAATTACCTCTAGTAAAGTTATAAAAAGAGGGCAACTCATAGGTAGATTTTCTACTTGAGTTACCCTCTTTTTATTTACTTACTTTATTAATATATCTCCATCCATTTCTTTAGGTATTTCTATTCCTAACACACTTAATATTGTAGGAGCTAAATCTGCTAATTTCCCATCTTTTACCTCAGCATCTTTATATCTATTAGATACTAGGATAAAAGGTACATCATTGGTTGTATGAGCAGTAAATGGTACATGAGTTTCTGGGTCTTCCATCAGATCTACATTTCCATGATCTGCTGTAACCATAAGTACACCATCTAACTCTAACATCTTATCTGCAATTTTAGCTACACACTCATCCACTACTGCTACAGCCTTTTTAGCTGCCTCAAAGTTTCCTGTATGTCCTACCATATCAGGGTTAGCAAAATTTAATATGATCACATCATATTTATCCTCTTCTAATGCCTCTAATACACCATTGGTCACTTCATATGCACTCATCTCAGGCTGTAAGTCGTAGGTCGCTACCTTAGGAGAAGCTACTAATTTTCTATCTTCACCATCAAATGCTGTTTCCTTTCCCCCATTAAAGAAGAAAGTAACATGGGCATATTTTTCAGTTTCTGCTGTTCTCAATTGATTCAAGTTATTTTTAGCTAATACCTCTCCCAATGTATTTACTATTTTGTCATCTACATAGATGATCTCAGCTTCTATAGTAGAATCATATTGTCTCATACACAGCACTTCTATCTCTTTATATTCTCTTTCAAAACCTTTAAAATCCTTATCATTTATAGCTCTTGTGATCTGTCTAGCTCTATCCGGTCTGAAGTTGAAGTTGATAAATACATCTCCATCTTTTAATTGCCCGTCTACACCCTCTATAATTGTGGGCATTACGAATTCATCATTTATTTTATTTGCATATGAATTTTTAATTGCTGTAATACCATTTTTTGCAGTATTTCCGATGCCATTAGCCATAGCATCATAAGCTAATTTTGTTCTATCATAATTGTTATCTCTATCCATTGCATAGTATCTACCAGTGATAGTAGCTATTTGACCTACACCTATCTCAGATATTTTAGCTTCTAATTCCGTTATATATTTGTCTGCTGATTGAGGAGGAGTATCTCTTCCATCAAGGAATGCATGGATATAAACTTTTTCTACTCCTACTTTTTTAGCCATCTCCAACAACCCATAAATATGAGTTATATGAGAATGAACTCCACCGTCAGATACTAGTCCACCTAAATGTACTGCACTATTATTTTCCTTGGCATGGTTGAATGCTTTTTTTAATGTTTCTATCTCAAAGAACTCTCCATCTTTAATATCTTTTGATATCTTAACTAGTGGTTGGTATATTACCCTTCCTGCTCCTATATTAAGATGTCCTACTTCTGAATTACCCATTTGACCACCTGGAAGTCCTACTGCTTCTCCCGCAGCTTTAATCCTAGAATTAGGATAATTGTCCATTAACTTGCATATATTTTCTGGATGCACATCTGCAATCGCATTTTTTTGTTCCTTATGATCATTTATTCCCCAACCGTCTAGTATCATTAGCATAACTGGTTTCTTTACCATATTAATCATCTCCATATTATATTGATTTTTTTATTTTTTAAAAACAAGACACGGAGTAATCCGTGTCTTGTTTTATGAAATATCACGTTTCCTATATTATTTTGCTGCTGCGATGATACCGTAGAATACTTCTGCATCAAGTGCAGCTCCTCCAACTAATCCACCATCTATATTTTTTTGTGCTAATAATTCTTTTGCGTTTCCAGGTTTCATAGATCCACCATATTGAATAGTAACTTCTTCAGCTACATTATTTCCATATAATTCTACTAATACACTTCTTATGAATGCATGAGTTTCTTCTGCCATTTCAGGAGTTGCTGTTACTCCAGTTCCTATAGCCCATACAGGCTCATATGCTACGATTACGTTTTTCATATCTTCAGCTGATACTCCAACTAATCCACCTTTTAATTGAGTCCCATTAACTTCATTAGTTTTTCCAGATTCTCTATCTTCTAATTGTTCACCAATACATAAGATTGGCTTTAATCCTGCTTTTAATGCAGCTAATACTTTTGCATTCACAATTGCATCAGTTTCACCATACATTGCTCTTCTTTCAGAATGTCCTAAGATTACATATTCCACTCCTAATTCTTTTAACATAGTTGCAGATATTTCTCCTGTAAATGCTCCAGATTCGTTTGCGTTCATGTTTTCTGCTGCAATGGCAATCGGTGTATTTTCAGTAGCTCTTACTGCTGATTCAAGTGCTGTAAATGGAGATCCTATGATTACTTCTACTCCACCTAAGTTTTCTCTATCTATTACTAATTCAGCTAACCCTTTCAATGTTTCAGCTGCTTCTTTATGTGTTTTGTTCATCTTCCAGTTTCCTGCAATTATCGTTTTTCTCATTTTGTGCCTCCCTAATATTGTTTTACTTTTATCTTGACACAGATTTCCTTCGTGTAGAAAAAGCTGTATAGAGATAGAATTGTTTTCTTTTAAAATTCTAGCATATAAAATTTTATATTTCAAACATTAAATAGTACACATTTTAATCATAGATGATTAAGTTATTAATCAAAATCTACCCTTCTATATAAAACTAGATATCCATAACCTTTCAATGTCACTTTAATCTTATTTCCTAATAGATTATATCTTTTCCCAGAATAATAATCTGTATATCCTTTTTTCCCTTGTATAGGTAGTTCTACTATTTTTTTTATATTGGATCTATTTATTACTATAATTGTACTTCTACCCTTATATTCCCTCTTGTATGAGAGTATATCCGTCTCTGGTATTTTTTCCACATTTCCATCTTCTAGATATTTATCTTTGTCCAAATCCAGTATCTCTAGATCACCAATTTTCATTAACTCCCTATCAAATTTTCTGAATTCAAAAATTTGCCTGTACCAATCTTTCAAAGTTTTATCTGCTACTACACTATAAGATATCTCATCCTTTATCAGATCCGTTTTAAAAATTTTAGCTATTTCATCTCTATTCTTACTATATTTTTTTAGGCTGTCAGTTTCATTTTCAAATTTTATATCGCCCCAAATCATTGGTTTTCTATTATCTGGAGTGTCTCCACCCCACATTGCTTTTTCATTTCCATAGTATATAACGGGACTGCCACCTATTGTTAATTGAATTAAAGTAGCTAATTTTAATTTTTTTATAGCATCTTTGTCAATCAAATCAGGTCTGATATTTATATAATCATTTTTACCATAATTGTTTAGTCTGTCAAATTCTCTGTTTGGGTTTATAAGACGAGAATAAAATCTGTCAGTATCATAGGATTCTATAAAATTCCATCTCGGAGTTTCAACACTATAAATTTTTATTCCGCCTTTTATTGTTTCTATATTATTATTACTATTTTCAAATAAGCCCTGCATCCAAGCACCCAATTCATAAGAACCTATGATATCAAATCCATCTTTCCCAAAATTATTTTCATTTTTTTCTGTAGATTCCCCAGCCAAGATAAATTTACTATCAATCTCTAAAAGAGATTTTTTCCATCTAGTCAAAAACTCATGATTAGTCAGATTGTTTTTCACATAATATCCATCTATCCCCTTATTTTTATAGCCTTTTACCCATTTTGTAGTTGCTGCAATCAAATAATTTTGCAGTGACTTATTCTCTAAATTTAAAAGTATTTTTTTGTTTTCATTCATAAGGTTTTTTGATAATTGATCTTTTTCCAGGATAAACCAATTTTTATATTTTGAATTTTCTCCATTTCTCAACAGATCTTTATATGCAAAAAATTCTGATGATACATATGAAAAATTAATATCTAAGATCAATTTTATATTTTTTTTATGGATCTTATCCACTAAATTTTGAAATAGTTTATCTGAATTAGTCCAAATATCACTTTCTAAATTACCTTCTAATTCTATGTATGAACTTTTATCTGTTATTCCATAATCCGGAGAGATATGTCCATAATCTATGGTGTCTAATTTATGACTCGAATTTGAATAATATACTGGGGATAATTTTATACCCTCAACTCCTAATTCTTTTAGATAATCTAATTTTTCTATTATTCCCTGGAGATCTCCCCCATATCTTCTAGTATTTTTTTCTGCATAGGGAAAATATTGATTTTTGGCTTTCACTTCTGAATATGGAGGAGTATTCCAGTCATTTCCCCAATCTGTTACTTCAAATTCTTGAAGAGTTCCCTTTGTTTGCCATTTTTCTGGAGAGATCAATTCTGATCTTAAAGTCCCGTCACTCAATCTTCCACTGGGGCTAAAATAATATTCGGGGCCAAATTCCGAATAGATAGGATTATTTTTTTTGTTTCCATCTCGAAAGCTATCTACATAGATAGAATACCAGATCATCCCTTCACTCCAGCTAGGAAGTTTTCTTTGTGCATCTTTTACCATATATGTAAAAGCTGTTACATCATTTGAATAATATGATGATTGTTCCCCGTAAAAATATTTAAATTTACCATCTATTAGTTCAAAATAATAATTTATATTTTTTTTATTCATTGTTTTTATATCTATTGAAAAAATTTCATATTCTCCAAGAAATCCAAAAAATTCCATCTCCTTTTTCTCCCCATTCAATATCAAATTTATCTTTTCTACATCATTTTTTCGTACTTTGATTAATATTTTTAGCTTTTTTTTCTCCTCATTATATATCATATACTTAGTTGTCGGTCTATTCTCTAAATCATCTAAAAATATATAACTATCTCCTTTTTTTGTAACTATAGGGATCGGAGTATTCTCTTTTATCTTTAATATTTCACTGCTTGAGCACCCCATAAATAGAACCATTCCCATGATAATCAACCATTTTTTCATAAATTTACTCCTTATTATATACATAAATTAAGAGTGGTTTCCCACTCTTTTAATTATACTTATATTCCTCTATCTCCTCATCTATAATGTCTTTTATATAGGTGTCTAAATTTTCTTGCAAAAATATCATTTCACTGCTCATCTCTATCTCTAAAAGGGTTAAACCACCAATATAATCTCCACTTTCTATAGATTCCTGAATTTTTTTAAAAATAGTTCTATACTCCAAGAGCATCATATCAAATTCAGGATATCTAAAATCAATCGCTGTATTTTCTTTCATAGAAGCCAAGACATTGTATATCCATTCTAATCCATTTTCCATTTCTAAGAGCATCTCTATAGCATCTGTAATTCTATTACTATTAAAACTAGCAGATATTATCATTAGGGCATCGAAATACTTTGAGATAAAATCACTCATTCCTCCTAAAGATTCCAATATAATTATTTTGGGAGATTTACTGATAAATTCTACAATTCCTATCTGTTCCTTATTAAAGTGGTCATAATAATCCATTCCTTTTCCATCGATATAAACATCAAATAACATCCTTCCATCTATTTCTAAAAGTTCTGTTACTTCTTCTAATATCCAGGAAAAGCTCTTATCATCTACATTATTCATCGTTATCTCTCTATTATCTAATATAATTTTCATCTTATTTACCTCATTTTTAAATTTATTTTTTTAGCAGTTTTAGATAAAGCCAAGGTGAATACCACTATTTGTATAGTATTATTATTATTTTTAATCTCAGTTATAAATTCCTTCATGGTTGAACCTGTCGTTATTATATCATCTATTATTAAAATTTTTTTTAACCCTTTCAATCTCTCTATTTTAAAGGCTGATTTTATATTTTTTCTTCTAGCCTCTAAATTCAAGAGTTCGTACATATGCTTAGTTTCTTTGATCCTGCTACTTTTTATATAAGAATACCCTCCAAATTTTAGGAGTTCCTCTACCTGATTAAATCCTCTTTCCATGAGCCTTTTATGGCTTACAGGTATTGGAATTATCCCATCTATTTTTTCTTTCTTTATCAACTTATCTAGCTCTACACCTATCAAATCAAAGAGTAATTCACCCATATAAAGTTTATTTTTAAACTTATATTCTTCTATTATTTTCTTTAATTTGTTATCATAATTCCAAAGGTAATATATGTCGTTAAATCTCTTTAACTTTCCTATATTCTTTAGGCTTTTATAGCAATTGTAACACATATAATGAAGGTTGTCGTCAGCTTTTTCAGAACAAAGAATACAGTTATTTTTAAAAAATAACTGTCTAATACTGTGGTTTAGGCTCTTCATCTTTATCTAATATCTTAGCTGAATACATTTCTGTGTACCCGCAATTCGAACATATTTTTAAATAATATGTCCCTAATTCCAACCTCAACCCCGGTGTTTTTTCAGCCATAAATGTAGTTTTTACTATATAATCTTCACCTTCACACTTTAAACATCTAAAGTTCATAAACAATCACCCCAAATCGCATTCTCAATATGCTCTATTTCATCTCCTAATATAGATATTATATCAAATCTATATGGTATATCCTTTATTTTTTTCTCTTTTAAATAAATTGTAGCTGTCTTCACCAGTTTTCTCTGTTTCGATCTGGTGATAGATTCTAGTCCATTTCCATATTTCGTACTTTTTCTATATTTCACCTCTACAAAAACTATCTCTCCTTTTTTTTTATCCCTGCATATGAGATCTAATTCTCCATATCTAGAATAATAATTTCTTCCCAATTCCCTATATCCTTTTTCAGCTAGATAATCCATAGCTATTCCCTCATATTTTGTACCGATAGATCTATTATTCATCTCTTTTTTCCTTTTTTATTTTAGCTTTTTTGTTATTTAATGAACACATACATATAAAACTTATATATAATAAAGCAGTTATTGCTATACTCTGTAATACTATCATAACCATAGTTCGCCCTCCGACTAAAAATTATTTATATTATGATATTACTACATATTTTTTTATTTTTAAAATAAAAAATTCTTAAAAAGTTTTAATACTTTTTAAGGATCTCTATAATAGTATAATTATTAATTTTTTTTATTAGATAATAGAAAAATTTAATACTTGTATACCCATCATATATCTTTGGTGTTCATTGATGGCTAAATCTTTCTTATGCTAATTCTTGTCATTCGTGACCAGTTTTTTTCTTTTTTCTGAGTTATTTATTATCTAAAATAATTTAGGAGCTAAGATCTTTGTCAAAAAACTATTTCTATGACAATCTATTTTTCCATATTTTAAAAGTGCTTCACGGTGCTGTTTTGTTCCATACCCCTTATGTTTTGCAAAGCCATATTCAGGGTAAAGTGCATCATATTTTATCATAATTCTATCTCTACTTACCTTAGCTATAATACTTGCAGCTGCGATAGATAGACTCTTTCCATCTCCTTTAATTACAAACTCTTGAGGGCTATTATATTCACGAATTTTATGATTCCCATCAATTAGGGCAAGATTAAATTTTGTACCTTCAGCCTCTAAATCTTCTATTGCTCTTCTCATAGCAAGAAATGTAGCATTTAAGATATTTATCTTATCTATCTCCTTTTCATTAACTATTCCAATCCCTACTTCACAGTTAGCTAAGATTATATCGAATAAAAATTCTCTTTTTTTCTCAGTCAATTTTTTTGAGTCATCTATCATATCAAACTCTTCTACATAATTTATTATTTTTACAGCCGATGCTACTACAGGTCCTGCAAGTGGTCCACGTCCAGCTTCATCTATCCCAATTATACTATTCCCATATTCATTATCAAATTTTAACATGTTGTTCAAGCTTATTCCTCCTCAAAGGTTCCTCTAACAATAGAGGAATCATCTTTATTATAATGTTGTTCTCCATCTAATTCTATAACTAATTTTAATTTTGAGCAACAAAAAACAACTAGAAAGTTCATCCCTAGTTGTTTTTTGTTTGTTTTTTTCAAATTACACCACGCTTTGGTTTCTCTTGGTTAAGAGAAACCATAAGAAGGAGGAGTCGATTTATCCGTTAAACTCTAATCCTAGATCATCTTTTACCTTTTTAAAGTCCTCTGGTAATTCTCCTATAATTTCCATTTTTTCTCCTGTAATAGGATGATCAAATTTTAATTTATATGCGTGCAGCATCTGTCTGTCTGCTTTTTTAGATGCCTTTCCATATACGTCATCTCCCAATATTGAGTGATTTAAATATTTCATATGTACTCTTATCTGGTGAGTTCTACCAGTTTCTAAGTCTATTTCCAGCAAACTAAAATATTCAACTTCATTTATTACTTTATAATTAGTTATAGCTGTTCTACCATTGTCTCTTACTACAGTCATTTTCTTTCTGTCTTTACTGTCTCTACCTATTTCATTTTCTATCCTACCTTCTTTATTCTTGAAGTTGCCCTTACATATAGCAAGGTATGTTTTCTTTATAGTTTTATCCTTAAACATCTCTGTTAATTTAAGATGAGCTTCATTGGTTTTAGCTACAATAATAAGTCCACTAGTATTTTTATCCAATCTATGGACTATACCTGGTCTGATCACTCCACTTATAGTAGAAAGATCTTTTATATGATACATTATTGCGTTTACCAATGTCCCGCTATGGTGTCCTGCTGCTGGATGGATTACCATATCTGGTTTTTTATTTATTCTTAAAAAAGCATCCAATCTTGTCCCTCTATCCTCAATCTCAGCTTTTAAATTTAATATTTCTTTTATATCTCTCATATTTTATATCTCCTTCTATTTGCAATCATCATTTATTTCATAGTTTTTATATAATTAATTTTTTCTCTCGATTCTGCTTAATAAAATATTTTTACCATTACTGCTCCTAATATTAACTGTACTACCATAAGAACCAATGAATATCTGATCAGTCTTTTCCCATTAATTAATAAAGTTCTTATATTTATCTTTGCACCTATTCCAATAAGTGCAAACATCAATAGGTATTTAAAAATATAGCTGAATATAAGTTTTAAATATTTAACTCCTTCTAAATACCACTGTAGATCTATTTTTTCTACCCCGTATTCTAAAAGTGTAAAAAATGCTCCTACAACCATAAATCCTTTGACAAAAAAAGGCAGACTTATTTTTTTTTTGTCCATTTTCTTACCATTAATAGAATTTTTCTTTTTTGTCCTAGTCATATAGATTAAAACTAATGGGAAAAACAATAATTTCCCTGTTTTTATTAGAAGTGCTAGCCCCAAAGAATCTGCTCCGATAGTATAAGCGGTAGGTATTATATGAATAAAAGAGCTTAAGGTTCCACCTATATATATAGCAGATTGGGTAATATTAAACCCTAAAAATGTAGATATACCAGGCATTATAACCATAGCTGTCAGCCCTAAAATATTCATGGCAATAACAGCCATCGCAAACTCTTCCTCTGGCTGTCCTAAAACTTCTGAAGCTGCAGCTATACTTGCTACTCCTCCAGATCCTAACATCAACCCAAACTCTTCTTTTTCTCCCATAAATTTTGCTATATACTTTGCTGTAAATAATAACATCACAACCATTAAAAATATAAGGCCTATAATTTTAACTCCTAAATCCAACAAGATTATATAATTTATCTTTACACCTAGACATGTAATTGCTATGGGTAATATTTTTTTATTGGCAAAGTTAAAACCAGGATAAAACTTATATGCTTTTGCTCCTAAAAATAAATTTCCTACGACTATTCCTAATATCAATGCCGTATTTATCTCATTCCATCCAAAAATTTTAGATATCCATATAGTTATAATGAGTAAAATTGTAGTTAAACTAAGACCTAATCCATTTTCTTTTATCATTTATATCTCCTCATTCTATTATTTTAACACCTAATATTATATCATAAATATAGAGATAATAGTAAAAGCAATTAATAGATGCTAAAAATATTTTTTTTACATAAATATATATTTCCTTAAAAATAACTTTAACTTTATGACAAAAATTTTGAGTGGTGATTTTCATTAAAAAATGTTAAAATATAAAAAATTATATACACTATAGGTTCATTTTGATTAAAAGGGAAATGGGTTAGATACCCATACGGTCCCGCCACTGTAAAAGTTATGAAACTACAAATCCACTAGAGTTTTCTGGGAAGGTGTAGGAGTAAGTTAAGACTTGAGTCAGGAGACCTGCCTAAGGTGTTTTTATTTTTCTTGCGAGGACAAGGGAATAGCTTTTGCTCTATAAAAGTTTTTTTTAGTACCTCAAAAGGGTGCTTTTTTTATTCTATAAAATACCAAAAGGGGTTAAGCATATGTTAAAAATAATCGTCTATTTCCTCCTATTTATAAGTTCTTATTCTATGAATTATTTAAATATCAGCAAATTAGATACTCAAAGTAGAAAAGGTATTATATTTTTGAATATAAATTCATTTAATAAAATAGGAGTAAATTTAACCAAGTCAAAAAAAAAATTTATTTTAAATACTGATATTGGAAAGTATTATCTTAAAGGGGACAAGATCGTCACTCTACATAAGGAATATACATATATCTCTAAACCATTTGTATTTCATGGAAAAGATTATATTCCATTAAAACTTATTTTAGAATTAAATGGATTCCATTTAAAGGATAATGAAATCATTAAATCTAGTGAACCTAAAAATCCAAACACCCTGCCTAAAAGGGTCATCTCTCTTTCTCCTGGTATTACAGAAAATATATTCGCTCTAGGGGGAAAAGATCTTTTAGTTGGAAGAACTTCATTTTCTAAATATCCAAAGGAAGTCGAAAATATTGATATTGTAGGAACTATGTTTGAGCCAAATTTAGAAATTATATTGAATAAAAACCCAGATATAGTTATTGCCGAGACTCATTTTAGAGAAAAATTAATGACTACTCTAAATTCTTTAAATATTGCAGCAATTAAACATAATACTCCTAGAAATATTCTAGAAATTTATAGGAATATCACAAATTTAGGAGTTTTAATTGGTAGACGTTTAGAAGCTCGTGGATTAAATGCTTCTTTAAAAGATAAGGTTCATTATACCCAATATATATTAAGAGATCAAAAAATACCAAAGGTTTACTATGTTTTAGATAGCGGTAAAACCGATATTACTCCAGGAGGAGATACTTTTATCAACTCTCTTATTGAATTATCCGGAGGAGAAAATATAGCTAAAGAAAAAACTGGATGGAGATATTCGTTGGAGGAGTTGATTCTAAATAATCCAAATATTATTTTTGGGAATCAAAGAAGTATAAATAATATGTTGATGGAAGAAAATTACCATTTTTTAAGTGCAATTAAAAATAAAAATTATTATATTATCAATGATGACAGCATCTTTAACTTGCCTGGGCCTCGTGCTCTGACAGAGGGAATCTATGAGATGGTCAAAATATTTCATCCTAAATTAGCCGAAGAATTAAAAGATATATATTAAAAAAAAACAATTTATGAGTCACCTTACAGTTTCGCAGTGGCAATAAGGAGAAAAATTATGAGACATAAAAAAATTATGATTCAAGGAACCGGATCTTCTACAGGGAAAAGTGTTATCGTAGCTGGTTTAGCTAGAATTTTTTATAAAGATGGAAATAAAGTAGCACCCTATAAATCTCAAAATATGGCTCTCAATTCATATATTGATAGGGATGGATTGGAGATGGGTCGAGCTCAAGTTGTGCAAGCAGAAGCCTGTAATATTTCTCCACGAGCATATATGAATCCTATCTTAATGAAACCTAATTCTGATAATGATTCACAGATCATTATCGATGGAATTCCCTATAAAAATATGAATGCTAAAGAATATTTTCTAAATACAGAATTTTTTAAATCCATTGCCCTAAAAAATTATAAGATCATCGAAGATAATTATGATATAGGTGTTTTAGAAGGAGGAGGTTCTCCTGCTGAGATGAACCTTAGAGATGTAGATCTTGTCAATATGGGAATGGCAGAATTAATTGATGCTCCCGTTATCCTTGTAGGAGATATTGAGAGAGGTGGAGTTTTTGCTTCTCTCTACGGTACTATCCTGATGTTAGACGAAAAAGATAGAAAAAGGATAAAGGGGATTATTATCAATAAATTTAGAGGTGATATAGACCTTTTGATGTCTGGAATAGAAGATCTTATAGATCGTCTCCTCCAAGCAGGAATAGATATACCTGTTTTAGGAGTTATTCCATGGGTATCTCTAAACATCGAGGAAGA
>NBMF01000030.1 GCA_002084825.1 Fusobacteriia bacterium 4572_74 | reverse complement strand
TAGGATCTGACGGTACTGTAGGAGCTAACAAGAACTCAATCAAAATAATTGGAGATAAGACTGACCTTTATGCTCAAGCTTACTTCGCATATGATTCAAAAAAATCTGGAGGAGTTACTAGATCTCACTTAAGATTCGGTAAAGACCCTATCAGATCAACTTACTTAATTAATACACCATCATTCGTAGCATGTTCTACACCATCTTACTTAGGTAAGTATGATATGGTTGGAGGATTAAAAGAAGGTGGATCATTCTTATTAAACTGTGTATGGGATGCAGAGGAAACAGTTGCAAACTTACCTAACTCAGTTAAAATTAAATTAGCTAAAGCTAAAGCTAAATTTTTCATCATCAATGCAAATAAATTAGCATCTGAAATCGGATTAGGAAACAGAACTAACACAATAATGCAATCAGCATTCTTCAAGTTAGCTAACGTAATTCCATTCGAAGAAGCTCAAGAATATATGAAAGAGTATACACATAAGTCATACATCAAAAAAGGTCAAGACATTGTTAACATGAACTATAATGCAATCGATCAAGGTGCAGGGAAATTAGTAGAAGTTACTGTAGATCCAGCTTGGATCAACTTAGTACATGAAACTGCTGAAGATGCTTATAAAGGTTCTGCATTTGTAGAAAAAATTGCTAAGCCAATAAATGCTGTCAAAGGATATGATTTACCAGTATCAGCATTTAATGGATATGAAGATGGTACATTTGAAAATGGAACTACAGCATTTGAAAAAAGAGGAGTAGCAATAACTGTTCCTAAATGGATTCCTGAAAACTGTATCCAATGTAACCAATGTTCATTTGTTTGTCCACATGCAGTAATCAGACCTTTCTTAATCAATGAAGAAGAAAAAGCTAATGGACCAGAAGATATGTTGACTTTAAAAGTCATTGGAAAAGCTGAAGGTGTAGAATATAGATTACAAGTTTCACCACTTGATTGTACAGGATGTGGAGTATGTGCAAACGTATGTCCAAAAGGTGCTTTAGTTATGGCTCCAATTGCTGAAGTTATGCCCGAACAAAAATTCGCTGACTATTTATTCAACGAAGTAACTTATAAAAAAGATATCATGGGAACTGCAAACGTTAAAACTTCTCAATTTGCACAACCTTTATTTGAATTCCATGGAGCATGTGCTGGTTGTGGAGAAACTCCATATATCAAGTTACTTACTCAATTATTCGGAGACAGAATGATGGTAGCAAACGCTACTGGTTGTTCATCAATCTATGGTGGATCAGCTCCTTCAACTCCTTACTGTACAAATGGTTGCGGAGAAGGTCCAGCTTGGTCATCATCATTATTTGAAGATAATGCAGAATTCGGATATGGAATGCGTGTTGCTACAGAAGCATTAAGAGATAGATTAGAAGTAGAAATGGAAAAAATCATGGATAAAGTTACTCCAGAAGTAGCAGAATTATTCAAAGAGTGGAAAGAAAATAGGACTGATGGAGAGAAAACTCAAGAAATCAGAACTAAATTATTACCATTAATCGAAGGAAATAATGACGCTAAAGAAGTAGTGGCATTAAAAGACTACATCACTAAAAAATCACAATGGATCATCGGTGGAGACGGTTGGGCAAATGACATCGGTTACGGTGGAATAGATCATGTTTTAGCTACATCTGATGATGTCAATATCTTAGTATTAGATACAGAGATGTACTCAAATACTGGTGGACAAGCATCAAAAGCATCACCAACTGGATCAGTAATTAAATTTGCTGCAGCTGGAAAACCATTAAAGAAGAAAGACTTAGCTGCTATCAGCATGTCTTACGGGCATATCTATGTAGCTCAAGTATCTATGGGTGGAAGCCAAGCTCAATACTTAAAAGCTGTTAAAGAAGCAGAAGCTCATAAAGGGCCATCTATCATCATTGCATACGCTCCTTGTATCTCACATGGTGTAAGAAAAGGTATGGGGCACTCTCAAACAGAGGAGAAATTAGCTACTGAATGTGGTTACTGGCCATTATTCAGATTTGATCCTAAATTAGAATTAGAAGGTAAGAATCCATTACAAATTGATTCTAAAGAACCTCAATGGGACAAATATGAAGAGTTCTTATTAGGAGAAACTAGATACTTAACATTAACTAAGTCTGATCCTGAAAGAGCAAAAAAATTATTCGCTAAGAATAAAATGGAAGCTCAAAAGAAAATCAGACACTATAAGAGATTAGCTGCACTTGACTACTCTGAAGGTCTCTAATTTATCCTTTCCCTTTTAGGAGTAAGAATAAATTAGATATATAGAAAAAGGACTGGAAAATTCCAGTCCTTTTTTACACTTAATTCGTCAAAAATATTATAAAGAATGTTGAAATTTTAAAAATGGCTCCTAATTATTAGGAGCCATTTTTAAGATTTTATCTATTGTTCTTTTCTATCGTTTAATGCTCTATTGATAGTAGCAATATCAGAAAATTCAATATTTCCACCCATAGGAATTCCACTGGCAATCTTAGAGATCTTTATACCAAATGGTTTGAGTAATTTCATGAGATACATAGCCGTAGTCTCCCCTTCTAAATCAGGGTTAAGAGCTAAAATAATCTCCTCAATTTCTTCAGTAGCTATTCTAGTTAGAAGTGATTTGATATTTAATTTATCGGGGGTTATTCCGCTGAGAGGAGCAATCTTACCATTTAAAACATGGTATTTACCATTGTAGGATTTTGATTTTTCCAAGGCGATAATGTCTCTATTATCTTCTACAACACATATAATAGAACTATCTCTTCTTTCATTACTACATATATCACAAATAGGAGATTCACTTAAATTACCACAGACTGTACATTTTTCAGTATTCTCTTTTACCTCATATACAGCCTTTACAAATTCCTCTATTTCATTTGTTTCCATCTCTAGAATATGAAATGCTAATCTACTAGCAGATTTTTTTCCAATTCCCGGAAATCTACTTAAATTTAAAAAACAACTAATTTTTCTTCATTTTTGATTATTACTTCGAATAATAATCTTTTTTTATACCCATTCGTAATAATATAATTCCTTAGTATATGAATAAAAAAAATGAAGGTTTCCCCTCATTTTTATATAACTACTATTTAGTTGTTTTCATTGAATTGATTAGCTTGCATCAATTCCTTGATACTTTTATTCAGATCTCTTCTTTCCTTTGAAAATTCAGCAGTTTTGATAATGAAATCATCAATTCTGTCCTCATAGTCACTCTTCATACCTTGAATGATATCTTTTATTTCGGCTGTAGTCATATTGTTTTTGATGTATGATGATAAATTATCTAATAATTCAACTCTTTTTCTATTATCTCTTATTTTTTTCTCAACATCAGTTACTTCTCTTTTGATTTTATTTTTTCTTCTCATATTTCTTACAATTTCTAAAGCGTTATCCATAATCTTTTCCTCCTATAAATTAATTAATTGCCACTATACTAATAGTATAACATATCATCTGTAAATATTTAAATATATATAGTGGATTAAATTACATTTAAATCTGTAATTTTATTTCAAAAATAAAAAAAATTTTGCACAAATTTCAATTATGATTTATAATTTAGAAAGGGAGTTGGATAAAAATGGATTGTATAACAAAATTAAAGGAAATGAAAGAGACATTTACAAAAACTGAGAAAAAAATAGCCCAATATATTTTAAAAAATTTAGAAAATATAAAGGGAATGAGAGCCAAAGAATTAGGAGAATTAATAGGAATAAGCCAACCTAGTATAATTAGATTTTCAAAAAAATTGGGATATAAAGGGTTCCCAGAATTTAAAATAGCTCTGAGTGAGGCAATAATCAGTAAAAAATCTAAAAAAACTAAGATAGTACATGATCAAATTTCAATGGATGATACAAGTTCGAAAGTTATAAAAAAAGTAGCTTATCAAAATATTGAGGCTATAAAAAATACTACTTCTATTGTAGATGTTTTGGAGATGGAAAAAACTGTAGAGGCCATATATAAAGCCAGGAATATCTATATTTTAGGAGCTGGATTTTCAGGTTTAGTGGCCAAGAATTTGATGTATAAACTATTGGAAATAAACCTAAGTGCCAATTATCTAGACGATACTCATATACAGCTGACTAGTATGAATAACACTACTCCTAATGATTTGGTTTTTGCTATATCTCACAGTGGACAAACATACGAAATAATCAAATCTGTAGAGATAGCAAAAATAAATGGTGCAAAAATAATTACCCTGACTAAGATAGTAGAAAATCCGTTGAGTAAGTTAGCAGATATAGCGATTAAAACTGTAGCTGAAAATGTTAATTTTAGGCTGACTGCAATTTCATCGACAATAACTCAACTGACGGTGATAGATGCAATTTTTATCCTCCTTAGTAAGATCAATTATGAAAAAAACTTGAGTTTATCAAAGAAAAATACAAAGACAGTGAAAATATTGAAGATAAAAAAATAGAAAAAGTCATCTAAAATTTAGATGACTTTTTTATTTCACACTACTTTATATATTTTTTTTTATCTAGCATTAATTCTTTGATTTACATATCCCTCTGGGTCATATCCTCCTTTCTGAATAACCTTCATCTTATCGTCAAAATTACTCAAAGAACTCCCAGGTATTTTAAAGTTTTTAATCACAGACCAAACATATATAATTAGATCAAGATTTAGTTCTAAGTATTCATCAACTATTTGGTTATAGAAAGCATAGTGAGATGTATCTTTTCTATAATCATAATATTATCCCTCTTTTTATAATATTTAATAAAAGTTTCCTATGAAAACTAGGCCTTTTATAGGAAAAAACCCATATAGATAGAATAATAAAATAATAAAAAATTAATTTTATAAGTTTAAAGTTTTCAAGAGTGAGGGGGAGAATTATGGTATCTAAAATATTAAGTTCAAGTTATATAGGGATAGAATCATACATATTAGAGGTAGAAGCCGACATTATGGCAGGGCTGCCCAGTTTTAATATAGTGGGGTTAGCCGATGTAGCTATCTCTGAAAGTAAGGAAAGGGTCAGAGCAGCCATAAAAAATAGTGCGTATGAATTGCCTGCAAGAAGGATAGTGATCAACCTGTCTCCTGCTGGGATCAGAAAGGAGGGAGCTTCCTTTGATCTTTCTATAGCTATTGGGATACTAGCCAGTTTAGGAGAGGTGGAAAATAAAAAATTAAACAAATATATAGTCTTGGGAGAACTGTCTTTAAATGGTGATATCAGAAAAATTGATGGAGCAATAAATTCAGTTATTTGTGCCAAAGAAAATGGTGTCTCAGGAATAATTTTACCTAGGGAGAACTATTTAGAAGCCAGTGTCATAAAGGGGGTAGAAATAATACCGGTGGATAATTTGGTTCAGGTAGTTGAATTTTTAAATGATAAGATAGAGATAGAATCGCCAGAAGTAGAGACAAAGGAAGAAAAGGATATTTATTCGATAGATTTTAAAGAGGTAAAGGGTCAGGTACAGGCTAAAAGATGCATAGAGATAGCAGCAGCAGGGGGACATAATTTTTATATGATTGGAACTCCAGGGGCAGGAAAATCAATGCTGGCAAAACGATTACCTACTATATTGCCACCTATGAATGAGGATGAGATAATCGAATCTACTAAGATATACAGCAGTACAGGATTGCTGACAAAGGGTACGCCCATAATAAATAAAAGACCTTTTAGAAGTCCCCACCATAGCAGCTCCATGGTTTCTATTGTAGGAGGGGGAAGAGTTCCAAAAGCCGGAGAAATAAGTCTGGCACACAATGGAGTTTTATTTTTAGATGAAGTTACAGAATTTCCAAGGTTAGTGCTAGAGACCTTGAGGCAACCTTTGGAAGATAAAAAAGTATCTATAACTAGAGCAGAATATAGAGTAGATATGCCAGCAGACATGATACTTATAATGGCCTCAAATCCATGTCCATGTGGAAATTTATTTGAAAATAGATGTATCTGTACCCCATCCCAAATAAATAGATATCAACATAAAATTTCAGGACCTCTGCTAGATAGAATAGATCTATATTTAGAGATAAAAAAATTATCTAGGGAGGAACTAGTTTCCTACAAAGAAGGAGAAAGTTCGATAAAGATAAGGAAAAGGGTAGAAAAAGCAAGGAAAATACAGTGGGAAAGATTTGGAAATTCTAAAATTAACGGAAACATGACTCCTAAAGAAATAAAAATACACTGTAAACTAGATGATAGAAGTAAAAAAGTATTGATTGATTCCATAGATGTATTTGGTCTATCTGGCAGAAGTTACGACAAGGTTCTCAAGGTGGGAAGAACCATTGCTGATTTAGAAGGAAGTGAAAACATAGAGTTACATCATATTATGGAAGCACTCAGCTATAGAAAAAAATAAATTATGTTTGAGGCTTGACCCCTTTTGGGTCAGCCTCTATTTTTTACACACTTAGTTTTATTAATTTATTTTAGGTGGCAAAGTATATCATGTATACTTTTTATATTTCTGCTTTAATTACACAATTCAGGACATAAAAAGGAGGGCAGGGCCCTCTTATATCAATCTACCGTGCTTTTCATAGCTTGAAATCATTTCAACTTTATTATTATCTCCTAAAAGAACTACCTTGGGTTTATGTTCCCCGGCCTCTAATTCATCCATATAACAATAGGCCATTATAATTACCTTGTCTCCTATCTGTACCATTCTGGCTGCAGCTCCATTGAGGCAGACAATACCTCTCTCTTTCCCTGCTATTACATATGTTTCAAATCTGGCACCATTGTCTATATCAACTATATGCACCAATTCATATTCCCTTATTCCTGCAGCTTTCATAAGCTCTATATCCAAAGTTATACTTCCTACATAATGGAGTTCTGCCTGTGTTACTGTGGCCCTGTGTATCTTTCCTTTAAGCATCTGTAGTTTCATCTTTTCCTCCTAAGATTATATTGTCTATCAGTCTGGCTTTTCCTATAAATACTGCAGTGGCAGCCACTGCTTCACCTTCTATTTTTATTATCTTTTGAAGTGTATCAGCATGGACTATCTCAAAATAATCCACGACAGCTCCCCCTACCCTCTCTATCCTTTCTACAGCCCACTTTCGGATCTTTTCTACCTCAATTTCTCCTTGAATGACTCTGTCTTTTACAGCTTTCAACGTTTGATTTATTATGAGGGCTTTTCTTTTTTCATCTTCAGATAATCTGGCATTTCTAGAACTCATAGCCAGCCCGCCTTCTTCCCTTACAGTTGTACATCCTATAATTTCAAGGGGAATATTCAAGTCAGCGACCATTCTTTTTACGACCATCAATTGCTGATAATCTTTTTTTCCAAAATAAACCCTCTGAGGAGTTAGGATAAGAAAAAACTTTGTAAGGATTGTACAGACTCCTCTAAAGTGCCCGGGTCTTGTAGCACCGCAAAGTTCATTATCTAAATTTTCGACCTCTACAAGGGAACTAAATCCCCTAGGATAGATATCCTGAACTCTGGGACTAAATATAAGATCTCCTCCCGATCTTGTCACAAGATCCATATCTCCAGAAAGGTCAGATGGATAAGAATCTAAGTCATTACAATTATCAAATTGCATGGGATTTACAAAAATACTCACAATTACCCTCTCATTTTCACTAGCCGCTCTTTCAATGAGATTTCCATGACCCCTGTGAAGGTATCCCATGGTAGGAACAAAACCTATACTTTCACCTGCATTTTTCCATTCTTTGATTTTTTTTTGAATCTCTTCAATTCCCCTTATAACTTCCACAGCACTCCTCCTAATAAAGTTTTTCTAAGACCTCTTCCTTCATAGTGAAGGTATGTTCCACGGCAGGAAACTCGCCATTTCTTACCTGATCTACATATTTTTTTATTCCCTCTTTTATCACCAGTCCTGCATCTGCAAAAGTTTTAACAAATTTAGGTTTGAAATCCTCATCCATATTGAGCATATCCTGATATACCAAAATCTGTCCGTCACAATCTGCCCCTGAACCAATTCCTATGGTGGGTATAGATATACTTTTACTCACAAGGTCAGCCAGTTTTTTAGGGATACATTCAAGGACTATTGCAAATACCCCTGCCTCTTCTAAAAGATTGGCGTCTTCTATTATTTTTTTTGCTGCTTCTTCACTCTTTCCCTGTACCTTGAACCCTCCCATGATATTCAAGGATTGAGGTGTCAATCCCAGGTGGCCCATTACTGGTATTTGAGCATTTATAATACCCTTTACCTTATCTAAAATTTCCCTGCCGCCTTCCAGTTTAACAGCATGGGCTTGTGTTTGTTTTATTATCTTTCCTGCATTATCCACTGCTTCTGCCAGAGTATTATGATAAGACATAAATGGCATATCTACTACCACCAGGGTTTTTTTTACTCCTCTGACCACTGCTCTGCCATGATGAATCATGTCTTCTACTGTCACTGCCAGAGTGGAATCATATCCTAGAGTTACCATTCCCAGAGAATCTCCTACTAGTATTCCATTAATCTCTGTTTCGTCTATAATTTTTGCCATGGTATAATCGTATGCTGTAAGCATGGAAAGTTTCTGCTCATTCTTTTTAGAATTCATAAATGTTACTACTGTATTTTTCATCTTTTCTCCTCCAATATGCATTCTATATCTTTATTTCCACCAATAATTTTTAGGAGTTCCCTAGAACCTGCGAGATAGAGGTCTCGTTCCCACACTTCTTGAGAGTTTAAATGCCCTTTCAAAGTATTTAAATCCCCCCTATGGAGGGGACCTGTAACGGAGTCTTTTATCCCCTTTTCTCCTATATTCTCAACAGTTCTTTCAACCAAGGGAAGGAGAATATTTTTAGCCTCTTTTTCTGAAAATCCACATCTTTGAAGGTTATCTATTCCCCTGTGAATCATTGGGATTATTAGGTTAGATGCGTACACCCCGGCAAGATGATATCTTATTTTGAATTTTTTCTCTACACTAAAATATTTATTTCCCAATCCCTCTATTAATTTTTTAGCCTGAGGAGAATTTCCCTCTAAAACCAGAGACATCTCCTCCATACTTTTTATTTCTGTATCTATACTAGAAAAAGTCATCATTGGATGGAGGGAAGCGGCTTCTGCTCCCAGTCCCTTTGCGTCGGAAAATATTTCTGAGGAGAGTGCACCACTGGTATGGATTACACAGCGACCCTCTATATTTTCCTTGGACAGCTTATTCCAAACATTGATAATCTCATCGTCGGGAACAGTAATTAAAATTATATCTGATTGCGCCGCTATTTCTGCATAACTCTCAAAAGATCTCCATCCCAACCTAGATAGATCTATGACATTTTCTTTACTAGAAATTTTTCGATACCTTAAATATCTTCCCAGAGATATTCCTAACCTGCCTGTCCCTATAATACCAATTTTCATCCTGCCTCCATTATACAACTAATTAGTATGATTATCTGATCGAATATTACTACTTACAAATAAAATTGTCAAATTAAATTATTTTAATCGTATTGTTATTTCATCGCAATTGAACGTTTTTCCATTATTTTATTGATGTCATCGAGGTTGATTAATCGATTCCCATCTCTAAGTATTTTATTTTCATCCATGTATAGAATAAAACTAATTAGTAATAAAAATTCTATTTGATTTTATTTTTTCTATCAATTGAAATCCAAGTTTTTGAACGCAATTAATAAAGTTCTCAGAATGATCCTGCAAAGAAACTATATTGTGAAACCATTCGTTTTTGAGGTAAAATATGAGTAGTTTGATTTTAGTTTTTCAACAGATTTAGAGATTCTTGAACTTTTGATACAAAAATAAGCATATGTGCTAAAATATAGGACTATTTTTAAAAAAGCGATAAAAAAGAAAAAAAAGTATTGATTGATTATTAAATGTTAAATATTTCACAGAAATAAAAGTTCTTTGAATAATTAATAATGTATAGTTATGGTTTTTAAAATCATCGTTATTTATCACAATTTAAAGATAGTAACTTGATTTTTTATAAATACAAAAACAATATCAATTTTTTAATCGGGGGGAATGATAAAAATGAAAAAAGCAGGAAAAAAGCCGAAGTAAAGGAAGAAAAAGTTCCTTTAACTACAATAGAAAAAAAAAGAGTTACTGCTATAGTCTTAGTATCATTATTCTCAATTATCTTCTGGATACTATGGTACTTAGCATATATGCCAGTTTATTATTACTGGGGTGGAGACAACGGAGCTGCAAACTAGATGATTGGAAACTTTAAAATACCTACAGCTTGGTTTGATTCACTAAACGCATTTATGTGTATCGCATTAGAACCTGTATTAGGTAAATTATGGTCAACATTAGCTAAGAGACCTCAGGGTGACTTAAGCATGTTTAAGAAAACTGCCTTAGGTATGATGCTTCTAGGGTCATCTTATGTAATATTTACAGTAGCTGATATTTCAAGAGGAAACAATCTTGCTCCTATCGCCTGGATAATTGCAATGGGTGTTGTATTATCCACTGGTGAAATGGTGTTCTCGCCACCAAGATTACTAACTGGGATGATGAGTATCTGAGTATTAGCAGTGTTCTTTGCAGGTAAATCATATGGTTATTTATATGCATATACGCTAAAATTTAATTTTGCAAAGGCATATTTTGTTATTGCAGCAATTGCTATCTTCGCCGGAATTATCCTTTGGGGACTGGATAAAAAGTTAAATAGCTTAGTTGTAGAGAAAAAAGAAAAAGTAGAAATGACGGATTAATTGATCTATTAAAGTAAATTGTTTTTAAATTATAACCTATAAACATAGATTTTTTAGACATCTATGTTTATAGGTTTTTTTATTACTCAAAAAATCATAAAATTATTAATGACCTTAACGATTTTATAAGCTTTCTAGATAGTCTCTTGTAATTACTTGTTATAAATGATAAAATTAAGAGTAAAAAAGCAACGTGATGTTGCGTTAAAAAATAATTTTAGGAGGCAAAGTAAAAATGATTGGAATAGGAATCGTTGGACTACCAAATGTAGGTAAATCCACATTATTTAATGCAATAACAAAGGCAGGAGCGGCAGAAGCGGCAAACTATCCTTTTTGTACAATAGAGCCAAACGTAGGAATGGTAACTGTACCTGACAGCAGATTAGATGAACTATCTAAAGTAATAAATCCACAGAGAGTACAGCATGCTACAGTGGAATTTACAGATATTGCAGGATTGGTAAAAGGTGCAGCAGGTGGGGAAGGATTAGGAAATAAATTCTTAACACATATCAAAAATACACAGGCAATATGCCAGGTTGTAAGATGTTTTGAAGATGAAAATGTAATTCATGTAGATGGATCTGTAGATCCAATAAGAGATATTGAAGTAATAAATACTGAACTTATCTTAGCAGATTTAGAATCTGTAGAGAGAGGTCTCGAAAAACAAGCTAAATTAGTCAGAGCTAAAAATAAGGAAGCTATCGTATTAGTTCCTGTACTTGAAAAATGTAAAACTCAACTAGAAGATTCTAAGTTATTAAACACATTAAAATTAACTCTAGAAGAATTAGAAACTATAAAGGGATACCAGTTATTAACAGTAAAGCCTATGATGTTTGCTGCTAATGTATCTGACAGCGACCTTGCTACAGGAAATGCATATGTAGAGCAGGTAATTGAATATGCAAAAGATCTTGATGCAGAGGTTGTAGTCGTATCAGCTCAGGTTGAGTCAGAATTACAGGAGATGGAAGAGGAAGATAGAGAGATGTTTTTAGAAGAATTAGGAGTAACTGAACCAGGGTTAAATAGACTTATTCGTGGTGGATATAAATTACTAGGACTTCAAACTTATTTTACAGCAGGTGTAAAAGAAGTTAGAGCATGGACTATAAAGATAGGAGATACTGCTCCTAAAGCTGCTGCAGAGATCCATACTGATTTTGAAAAAGGATTTATCAGAGCTAAAGTAGTAGGATATAACGAGTTTATCACAAATAATGGATGGAAAGGTTCTCAAGAAGCTGGATCACTCAGACTTGAAGGGAAAGAGTACATTGTAAAAGATGGAGATCTAATGGAATTCTTATTTAATGTATAAAAAATAATGAGCCTCTAGGCTCATTTATTTTTTTTATATTAAATATAAAATTCACAATGCTATTTTTTTTTATATTAAATTCTATAAAGTTAGTTGTTATTTAATAAAATATATGTTAATCTTGTTACATATATTCAAATATAATTATATTATAGACTAGCAGTTTCAAAAAATGTATAATATAGAAAAAATTAAATCTATTGATGAAAGCAGGAGATAAAAGATGAAAATAAAGGAATTTAAGCTTGGAATGATGCCAACAAATTGTTTTTTAGTTTGGAAGAATAAAGAGGCTATTTTATTTGATTGTGGTGGGGAAAATTTATCAGCATTAGAAAGTTTTATAAATGAAAATTATTTGATTTTAAAAAAAGTTGTTTTTACCCATGGTCACTATGATCATATTGCTGGATTATTAAAATTAAAAGAAATCTATCCCAATATAGAGGTGTATATAGGAAAAGAAGAGGCAGAATTTTTAACAAATTCTGCCCTGAGTCTTTCAGATTATCTAGCTAATATAGATTTTAAATATGAAGATAGTTATAATACAGTAAAGGATGGAGATACTATAGATGAATTTATAGTAATAGATGTTCCAGGACATACCAGGGGTGGGAAATGTTTTTTCCATAATGAATCAGGAATATTGATTGTAGGAGATACCATGTTTAAGGGAAGTTATGGAAGATATGACCTGCCAACCAGTGATGGAAAGAGTTTATTTGCTAGTTTGAAAAAATTATGTGATATTTTACCACCTGAAACAAGGGTATATAATGGTCATTCAGAGATGACTACTATTGGGGAAGAAAAAGAAAATTTAACAAGAAATGGAATGATTTAGGGGGAAACAAATGACTATAGAAAAAGCAACCTTACTGCTAAAGATGATGTCTAATCCAATAAGATTAGGTATTTTAAGGGAATTAACACTTAGAGAGGAAATTTGTGTAGGAAATTTGGAAAAGATTTTAAACATCTCTCAATCCAGTGCTTCTCAACATTTGGCACACCTTAGAAATTCTGGGATAGTAACCTCTAGAAAACACGGTAAAAAAGTTTGTTATAGGGTTTCGGAGGAAAGTGTAAAAGATATTTTAAAAGCACTAAATATATAATCAGAAAAATGACTTTCAATAGAAGGTCATTTTTTTTTGAAAAAGTTTAATTTTTTTTTGAATATCCTTATATGTAAATTCACTTATTTTAACTAGATCAAATATTTACTTTGATGGTGAAAATGAATAGAAGAGGAGTTCTACATTAGATTTTTCAATATAATTAGGCAATAATTTATATGTAAAGCAAGAGAACATCAATTAGGAATGCTGAAGTTAAAAGCTTATTGTCTTTTTAATTTCGGAGGTGGGAAAGATGAAAAAATTATTATTATTAGCTGCCATATTGGCCGTAGGATCAACTACATTTGCAGTATCTGCAGGAGGATCTTTAAATTTACCTGGTGATACTATGTATAATATGAGTCTTAAAGCAAATGCTGAAGCTGGACATGCAGGAGGATTTGGAGTATTAAAAGATATCACTACTCACGATAATGCTGTAAACAATAATAGAGCTGTCAATATATTCAGAGATAAAGGTAGAGGTTGGGAAGATATAGCTGCTACTCATATCCTTCTTAAAGTAATTAAACCTATTAAAATTGAATCTGAAATAGATTTCTTGTATACTGAAGCAGTTAAAGGTGACGAATTAGAAATTGGTGATATTGGATTCAGAATTAATGGTTATGGCCCTGCAAAAGTTGAATTTAAATTTATCGGTTCTTCTTTATTCGATGCTATTCCTGGTAGAGTAACAATTAAAGGTCATAATGGATTCTATCCTATGCAAACACGTATTTTAGGCTCTGGAATAGAGACTGCATCAAGAATGGTATACTTAACTAATACTATGAAAGAAATAGAAGTAGATGCATATCTTGATTTGAAAAATACTACACCTGGTTTAAAATTTGGTGTTATAGTTGCTAGAGCAGAATATCAATAAAATTAATTAGTTAGATAAAAGAAGGTGATCCGAGAGGGTTGCCCTCTTTTATGTGAAAGAGAGAAAATTAATTTATTAAATTCTAAAAATAAATAAAATATTTAATAAATTTAAAGGAAAATAAAAAAATATTGAGTATCTTATAAATGAATATTATAGATATTATTTTTTGGGGGGTATAAAATGAAAAAACTAATTTTGTTATTTTTTGTTGTTGTAAGTTTTAGTTTTTCCTTAGAAATTTCCAGTGTAGAGCCACTTAATTTTGGTGTAGTAGTAATGGGAGATAGAGAGGTGTCCCTAACAGATGTAGGAGTATATGTAGAAGGGAAATCTGGTAAAAAAGTAGAAATAATAGTCCCTGAAATTTATGATTTGGATGGAAATAAGATGACTATTAGACCCAGGGAGAAAGTGATAAGACTAGGTGACAGCGGAAGGGGGAAATTTAGGTTAGATATAAAGTTAAAGTTAGAAAACATAAAAGAATATAAGACTTTAACGGATAATTTATCTATAAAAATTAAATATGTGGACTAGGTAAAAAAAGAATTAAAAATTAACTCTTCCTTTGTATAGTTTCTCTCCAATCAAAGAAACTGAAGCTAAAGTGAAAGAAAAAAATCTGTAATAATCTTATAAATCTGTGTTATTTGTGTCAAGTGTTTTTATTTTGAATTTAATTATTCATTTTCAATTATCAATTGTACATTCGGCCAAAGGTCGCAAGGGGGGAATATGATGGGAGGAAAAAAAATAATTATATTTTTATTATTTCTGTCTGTGATTTCTTTTGGGGAAGAATTTAAAGGAAGTTATGAGGAAGGATATATAGAAATAAATGTAAATAAAAAAATTAACTATTCATTTTTCCCTATATATATGGATTATTCCATGGAGGAGCCCTATGTAGGTGTGATGAATTTATTTGCTTTAACTATGTCTACAGGGATGAAAATAGACAGAGAAAAGAAAATTATTTACGGTCGGATAGGGGAAATAGATTATAAGTTTTATTATGGAAATACTAAATATATTATAGGAGAAAATGATGTATATATAAGGGGGACTGATTTGTCTCAAGTTTTTAAATTAAAAGAATATAATTGGAATACAGAAACCTATATTATGAAAGTTAAAACCAACTTTAAAACTCCTTATGAGATCTACATAGAGCAGAAAGAAAGACTCAAAGGATTGAGTACTGATGGGAAGGAAGATATAAATGATGGAGATGTTTATTCTCAAAAGAGAAAGTTTTTTACTCCTGGAGTACTTCGACCTAGATATACTAATTATAACGTAGAAAAAGATGATGGAATTTTATCTATAAGATATGATACCCAACTGCTGTATGGAGATTTTACCACTACAGGATTTTTCCATCCAGATACATATTTAGGGTATACAGCCTTGGTATATAATGAAATTTTAGAGGATAAGAGTATAATCGTAGGAGATGCTTATATGCAGACCTATGAATTTTTAGGATCAAAGAGATTAACAGGATTAGCTATTCAAGATTGGAATGGCACTGGAGATATAGAGGTAGGGCAGACTACCATTAGAGGATTTGCACCCTATAATTCAAATGTGGAATTATATAGAAATGGTTCGTTATATGATTTTACTAGAATAGGGGAAGATGGATCCTATATATTTGAAAATATAAATATTCAGAACTATAGTGATATTTATATCATAAAAATATATAATTTTGATGGTTCTATAGAAGTAAAGCAAGTTTCTATGATGAGCGGTCGTAAGATCTTAAAAAAAGGCGAGATAGACTATGGTCTTTTAATAGGTAGTTATAGGGAAATAAATCAAGATGAGGAAGAAAAAAAAGTCAATATAGAAGAAAAAACCATAGAGGGAAATATTAAAGTTTCTTACGGGATTACTAATAACTTAACTATAGGTACTGAATATATAAATGATCTTACTGAGAATAGAGAGGGAGAGATTACCTATAATTATCCTACAGAATTAGTTGGGTTAAATTTATACTATACAACCGGGGCAGTAAAATATCCCACATATTTTGAGTTTTCAGAGATCTATGATATGAAAGAGAAATATATCTATAATGATATAATATATGATGGTACTGGAAATAGGTATACCCATACAGGGAAGATAAGACAAAGGTTCGGCGGGAATGTACTTTCCCTAGAAGGGTATATGTATAGCGATTTTATAGCGTATTTAGAAGATTATAAAAATAGATATATCGCCGATTGGAGGGGGAGTATAAATAGATATTGGGGGTATAATCTAGGTTATGATAACTTAGATAAATTTGGATCTACAGAAGAATATGCCACTATGGGGATTTATAGGAATAAAGATAATACTTCTCATGAATTAGGAGTTGATTATCCTTTCTCAAATGATTATGGAGATTCTAGGGTATATTATAATTATTCCAATAGTAATGTCAAAATTTATGATACCAGTTTAAATTTTATCCTTCAAATAAATTCTGATGTTCAAGCATTTAAAGATGAGACAGATATAAAAATAGCTCTTAAAACTGCAGAAAATAAAAAATTTAAAGCAGGTGTTTTTTTAAAGTATGATAGTCAAAATGAATATGAACTAGGTTTAGAAATGAAATATAAATTATTTGATTGGTTAGAAATTATAGGTGATCTAACTCATGATAATGATGAAACCGATTATAATGCTGGTGTAGACATAGAAAAAACTATTATTTTGGAAAAACCATTTACAAAGAATTCTAATCCATATCCAAGCAGAGCTTGGATGGAAGGAAAGGTATTTATGGATGATAATAATGATGGGAAATACGATGAAGGAGAAAAACTATTAGAAGGTGTAGAAGTTAAAGTTGGCAGAAAAAAAAGGATAACTGGAGCAGATGGGATGTATTTTATAGATAATATTAGTTCATATGAGGTGAAGGATTTTGAGGTTAATATAGAGACATTAGATCCCATGTTAGAAGCGGCCAATGAGAAAAAAAATATAAAACTATATCCGGCAACTGGAGGATATATGGATATTCCTATTCAATCTATTTCTGTAATAATGGGGGATTTGGAGTTCTATGGGGATGCTATAGACGGAGTAAAGCATTTCCCGATAATATCCCAGCTTTACATTCAATTAAAAACTTTAGACGGTAAGATAATCATGGAAAAAAGAATTGAACCAGAGGGATTTTATATGCTGGAGAGGGTTCTTCCAGGAGAATACATCCTAGAGATGGACTACAAGGGAGAAGGACAGTTAAATTTTCAGGAAAAAGCTAAAAAAATAAAAATTAAATTGGATAAATATGGAAGTTATTATGAGGACTATAATTTTAAAGTTCTCTCTTATGAAAAGAAATAGGTGGTGTTAATGATGAAAAGAATAATTCTATCCATATACATGTTTATGATTTCGGTGCTATATGCTAATTTTCAGGTAGCACCTCAAATTCAGAAATTGAGTCTGGATAGACCTGGAACCCATAAAATTTATCTGAAGAATGATAGTAATAAATTAGAGAAAATAAAAATTTATTCAGAAAGACCTAAAGATCAAAAGACAAAGGATCTCTATATGGGTGATTGGATTATAGTATATCCTAAGTTGGTTTATCTCAAACCCAACAGTAAAAAAGTAATTAGGATGGCTGCCAGACCTCCAAAGGGTCTGGTAGATGGGGAGTATAGAAGTCATCTGGTATTTGAAGAACTTCCGGTAAAAAAATATAATAATAGTGAAAAAGATGGAAATAAGGTGGGAGTTAATATTGATGTAATTCATATATTAGTTTCTACAATATATGGTTATAAAGGTAAATTACAATACGATGGAATTTTTGATGATTTTCAGGTTGTTACCGATAAGGAGAAGATATATTTAGCATCTAAAATTTCAAATACAGGAACAACAGCCTTGAATGTTATTTATAAGGTAACCTATTATGAGAATATGAAAAAATTAGAAACTGAAAATTTATTGGCAGGGAAGGCTATGAGAGAGAATTATTTAGATTCTGTTGTAGAGTTAAATAAAATTTCAAAGGGTGCTAATAAAATGAAGATAGAATATTATTATAGGGTTCAAAAGGTTGCTAAGAAAGTAAAAGAAGGAGAATCAGAATATGATGAATTTAAGTTGGGAGAAAAACTTATCTCTATAGAAAAAATAAGTAAAGATAAGTATTTTAAAGAATTGGAAGCTAAAGAGCTAGGGGAAAAAAAGGTTAAAAAAGAAGTGAAAGAAGAGAAAAGCAAAGTAAAAAAGGATAGTTAATGAAAAAACTCAAGGATATTCTTGAGTTTTTTCATTTAACTAATAGATGGACTATCTTAATGGGAAGTTTTTTTTAGAGAAGTATCCAATAAATAATCTGTTTTTTTATCATGGGGTTCATAGGGAAGATTTTCATGGAGTTGAAAATCATAGTGGGGAGCTACGATAAGGCCAGAATAATTTTCTAAAAATTTATCGTAGTATCCCTTTCCAAAACCTACACGATTGCCATTTAAATCAAAGGCAAGCCCTGGGATGATAATTAGATCTATTTTTTTTACATCAATATAAGTCCCATCTATCTCTTTGATTTTAAATAGATTATCATCATTAAATTTTTTAGAATCATCATAGATAACTCCTACTAACCCACCATCTTTCACTATTTTTGGAAGGATTAAAGTTTTTCCACTTTTTAAAATATGATTATTTATAAAATTGGTATCGATCTCTCCCCCAAAGTTCATATATGACATGATAACTTCAGCATCTTTATAGATAGGAGAATTTATAAGTATATTAAAAATCTCTTCGGAATATTTTTTTATAAATTCCTTGGGAAGGTTATTTCTTTTTTCTAAAATTTCAGACCTTATTTGTTTTTTATTCATGGATATCTTCCATAATTTTTTTGATCTCTTCCATATCCTTCCAAGTCAGCCACTTTGGGCTGCCTTTTTTCTTATCACTATTTCTGAGTAAAAAATTAGGATCATATATAGGATTTATTTTAATCCCACCATCCCAATCATAAGTTTTTCCACGAATTTCAGAAATTTTTAATGTATGATCTCTGAGTAAAAATCGGCTGATCTCTTGACCTAAAGTTACTATTATTTTAGGATTTAAAAGGGCAATCTGCATATCTAAAACATCGGCATAGATCTTTTTTTCCTCCTGGGTAAGATCCTTTAATTTTAAATTACATTTTACTATATTCGTAAGATAAAATTCCTCAGGCGACAAGTCGACTAATTCATATAGATTTTTAAAAAATACACCATCATCCTCAAAAAGATTGGGATCATCTCCTATAAATAAAAGATTGGAATTTCTGTTTCCCCCTCCTAATAATACTTTACTATCTTTTTCACTTTTCTTAAAAATCTTGCAGGTGTTTATCTCAAAACTCAGTTCTTCCCATAAATTATTAATTTTCATATTTTCCTCCTTGTATAATGAAATAGAGCTATATATGCACTATTTCTAGTTTATTTAATTTTTTGATATATAATTAACATAGACGCTGTGGATTAGTGTTTCCTCC
>NBMF01000029.1 GCA_002084825.1 Fusobacteriia bacterium 4572_74 | reverse complement strand
TTATAATTTTCGATCTCAGTTCTTATAATAGAACTGATCTCTTCCGGTCTAATTTTCAACTAGTACACCTCCTACCACTATTTTTTCCATAAAGTTTCTAGTTGTCTCTTGATACTACCGTCTGTAATTTCATCCCCAATTTTAAGAATTCCACCAGCGATAATAGAGCTGTCTATCTTTACAGTTAAGTTTATTTTTTTACCTGTTTTCGTTTCTAATTTTTTAATTAGATTTTCTTTTTGTACCTCACTGGGTTCTAGTGCAAAAATAGCTTCTACATCTACTATTTGATTTCTCTCATAATAAATTTTTAGATACTCTGCTACAATAGATCTAATGTCTAATAGTCTATCTCTATCAATTAAGTAATCTACTATATCCATCTCAACTTCATCAAAATCAGGAAATACTTTTTTTACAAATTTTTTCTTATCTTCTTTTGAAATAAGCGGATGAGCCACTAAATTTTTAAACTCTAAATTTTCTAAATATGATTCCATAATAGAATTAAGAGTATCATAGACTTCAGTTACTTTTTTTTCTCCTGCGGCAATATCGTAGATTGCTACAGCATATCTTTTTCCTACTTTAGCTCCTATCATTTAGTATCCCCTACCTCATCAATGAATTGGTCTAGTAAGTTTCCTCCTAGTTCTTTATTCATCTTTTCATTGATCATCTTTTCAGCTAATGTCGCTGCTAACTTAGTAGCTTCAATCTGCAGTTCTTTTGTAGCTTGAGATTTCATTTTAGCGATATCTGCTTCTGCAGTGGCTATCATTTTTTCTCTCGTAGCATTTGTTTCTTTAAGAATATGTTCTTTTCTCTCTTCAGCCTTTTTTTCCGCCACAGTTATTATCTTGTTAGCTTCTAATTTTGCTGCTTTTCTTGTCATTGCTGCTTCTTCATTTAAACTAGCTGCTAATTCTCTATCCTTTTTAGCATGAGTTAATTCTCCTGCTATTTTTTCCCTCCTTGTTTCTAAAAAATCATTCAATGGTTTATAAAAATATTTCTTAAAAACAAAAATAAGTATAACAAAGTTTATTATTTGCCAAAATAGATTAATATCTATACCTACTGCTGGCATGATTGTCTCGTTCAAACTAACTACCTCCTCTCTTAGAAATTTAATCTAAAACCTATCTATTAGATTTAAGTTAGTTTATCCTAATAATCCGATGAATGGATTTGCGTATAATAATATTAAAGCAATTACTAATGAATAGATACCAGTTGATTCTGATATTGCTTGTCCCATTACCATTGTAGAGATGATATCTCCTTTAGCTTCTGGTTGTCTTGCTACAGATTCTACTGCTTTACCTGCTGCATAACCTTCTCCTATCCCTGGCCCTAATCCTGCGATCATTGCTAATCCAGCACCTAAAGCTGAAGCTGCTAATATTATTGTCTTTGCTGTCATCATATCCATAATTTTTTACCTCCTGAAATTTTTTATAAATAATTTTTGTTATTACTAAATATTTCCATCCTCTGTTCTTACCTTGGTTTCTTTTGTTGAGAGAAACCATACAAAGGAAGAGTTATTCTTCTGGTGCCATTGATCCTTGAATGTATACCATTGTTAACATGGTAAATACGAAACTTTGTACTAAACCTTGAAATAGATCAAAGTATAGATGTAATGGTGCTGGTAATACTGCTGGTGCTGCCATATATAACAGTCCCATGATAACCATTCCTGCAAATGCATTTCCAAACAAACGCATAGATATATTAGTTGGTTTAGCTAATTCTCCGATCAGATTCATCGGTAACATAATTGGTGTTGGTTCACACAATCCTCCTACATATCCTTTTATACAAAAAATGATGTAATATTAGATATAGCTATAAAACTAATTAAAGCCGATATATAAACTATAAATTCCTTCCCTCTTTTACCAAACATCTGTGTTACCAAACTATTATATACATCATATAAAGTTTCAAAAAATGCTTGTTTTTTACCTGGTATCATCTCAAGATTTTTTAATCCCCAATTGAAAAATAGGAAAAATAAAGCTATCAAGACCCATGTTGTTACAACTGTAATTGTTACTGGAATCCCATATCCTCCATTTGCCATTTCCATAGCAAACGAAAATTTATGAGGAGTTGGTATAAAGAATACTACCTTCGGCCCTTCAACTAGTGGTGGTGTAAGTATACTTACTGCTCCAGCTTTTACAGCAACTTTTAATATAAAATTTATAACTACTGCTGCAACTATTGCTACCCCTGCAAAGACTTTAAAACTCATTGGTTTCTTACTCATAGTAAAACTACCCTCCTTTCATGAAGTTAATTTTTAAATCTGTGTTTTAATTTATTTATAAATCCATTAACACCAAATAATAATATGTTGAACTTAACATTTAAAAGTCCAACTCCTCCGATTACAATACCACTAAATCCTAAAAATTTAGCCATTAAATATAAAAATATCCCATATATAAAATATCTTTTTGTATATCCTAATATCGTTATTTTATTCGCATTTGAACTATGAACCGAAACTTCTGCATCTCTTATGGTCATATATAAAGCTAAAAGCGAAATTAAAGATCCACCAAACATAGCCAGCAACATTAATTTATCCAAAGTTACCACTCCATATACAAGTATTAATGCCGATGTTATCATGCTGTTTCTTATAAGTATTTTCAATTCTTTTCCCATTATTTTACCTCATTTTATTTATTTCTACTCTATTATGTTTACTCTATTTTTCCCTATAAAGTCAATTTTTTAGAGCCTAAAATTAAACTTAAAACAAAGTTATTTCTTTTTCAAAATCAACTTATAAACGTTGTAAAATCCTCCTACAACACCTAATATTATAAAAAAAACAAATAAAAATATATTCTCACCTATAAATTTTGCAATTACTTTATAGATAAAAATACAGATCAGAATACTAAATATTATAGTTAATCCCAATTGAGTCAGTAAAGATAAATAATAAAATATGTCATTTTTGCTTCCCATACCAATATCCTCTCCCTGAGAATTTCATATAAACACTTTACTCCCTGTAGTTGGTTGTGTCAAGTGGTATATTTTTAAACCACTCTTGATATAATAATATATTACTATTGTTGTTTTTATTTGAATTCTTAATTTTAACTTAGAAATGATTTTTTTTTATGATTTTTTTTCGCTTTTATTACATTAAATACCTGCTCACTTTATCAAAGTTATTAATTTCACTAAAAAATCTTATCATATAATCCATTAAATGTAAACACATTTACACTATAAATTTAAATTTTTAGACTGAATGTACCAAATATTTAGTATTTATGTTTTTTGAATTTTAAAAAAAACGATATAGATAACATCAATATCGTCGTTATTAATCCTATTCCCATAGTTAACATCACATCAAAATTACTATTCACCCATCCAGATATCGGTGAATATACTATTCCTCCTACAGATCCAGATGTCATTATAAAGGTCATCAAACTCGGGCTAATATTTTTTCTTCCCTCCGTTCCTAAAGCAACGATAGATGGGTATAAACTTGAAAATCCAAAACCCAAAAAGCCCACAAAGATATAAGTTATCCATATTCCTTGAACCAACATCAAAGTAAAATACGATATTAAAGCTATAATCAATAGAGTTATGATCATATTGATCACTGTAATTTTATGCCCTAATTTACCGGCTATAAATCTCCCACCGGCTATAAATAGCCAAAATATGGAAAGTGAAATCTTAGCTTCTCCTCCATAAGCTCCTTTATTTACCATATATTCTACTATCCAATATGAAAATATCATCTCTGTAAAAACATACAAAAAAAGCATAGATGCCGATAAATACACCTTTAAGCTCCATTTAGATGGCTGAGATTCATTTTTTTTATCTTTTTCATGGGTCACACCACTAAAGTCTGTCTTTAGTGCCAAGAAAATAACTACAATCACAAAAATTAAAAGAGTAGTGTATACCATATTCCAGCTCAGACTGATCCCAATCAACGCTGCTGCTATAATAGGAGTTATTACTGCACTTATAGAATATGAAAAATGTAAAAAATTAAGTTTTTCATTTCTATTTTCGGTAAATGTATTTATAATCAAATAACTCCCCAAAGATACATATATTCCTATACCCAAGCCTGATAATATTAATCCCATCATGAATATATTTATATTCTTTGTCAAAATCATAAAAATTGTCCCAACTAATATAAATGAACTGGACAAAATAACCTCTAATTTCAATGGAACCATCTCTAAAAATACTTTATTGGCAATTACAGTAATCATACTTGCCGTTGAAAACACTGTAAATAAATATTGTAATTTTGATGTAGTTATTCCAAAACTGTCTGCCATCTCTAATTTTAAAGACCCTTGAGATAGAAAGGCAATCCCCATATATGCAAACATGATATATGATATTATCATGATATTTTTTCTGTTCTTTTCCATTTTTTTCTCCCTTTTTTGACGCAGACTAAAATCTGATAATATAATGTAGATAATAGCTATAATCTTTAATGATTTTTTGTCATGAATTACACAAACCATTACTAACAATTATCTTTTATGTTAGTTAATATCGTTAGTGACTATGATTTTTTACTAATTAATAATTTTATTTCTTGAGAGTGAAGAATATTCTTTCTCCTGCTAATTCAGAGTTTTCTTCTACTTCCACCACTTGGAATCCTACCTCTTTGGCGGCATTCATTATCTCATCTACAGTAAATATCTTCTTCACATATTCCTCTGTTATTTTTTTAAACATTCCATTTTTTTGTTTTACAAAAAAAGTGGTATCCACATAGTCTATCCCTCCTTCTGCATCTTCCTCATGTTCCCAGATAATCATTATATCCCCTCTATCATCTATAAAATTCCCTCCAGGAAACATCTCTTCCATAAGTTCTCTAGTAACTACATCAAATATATATAGCCCATCTTCATTTAAATTTTCCCATACACTAGAAAAAGTTTTCTTTAATCCTTCTAAAGAAATTAAATGATTTACCGTATCAAAAAGAGATATAACAACATCGTGTTTTTTATCTAATTTTAATTTCCTCATATCCTGCACATAAAATGATACTGTATCTATCTTTCTATTGGCTATTTCCACCATCTCTTTAGATAAATCAACACCTGTCATCTCATACTTAGAATTTAATCTAATCAGAACTTCTCCTGTTCCACATCCTAAATCTAATATAGTTTTAGGAGAATCCCCATACCTTTCAATCTTTTCTTCGATGATATCCTTCCATCCATCATAATCTGCATATTCCATCATTATATCGTATACTTTGGAAAAATTTTTATACATACTTATCATCCTCTATTTTTATTTTTATTTTAATAATTTTTAGATAAAAAGAGACCCTTATAAAGAACCTCTTTTTATTTAATTATTCTAATTCTTTTTTTACTACATCTGCTATCACAGCTGCTACTGAATCTACCTGAATTTTATCTTTTCCTTCTACCATTACTCTGACCAAAGGTTCCGTTCCAGAAGTTCTAACCAATACTCTTCCTAATCCATCCATCTCTTTTTCTTTTATCCTTATAATTTCTTTTATTGCACTATTCTCATCCCAAGTATTCTTCTTGGAGTTTTCTACCCTTACATTAATCAAAATTTGTGGCCAGTCAACTATACCAGATACCAATTCATCTATAGATTTACCACAATCACGCAATGCTTCTACTAATTTTAAAGATACTAAAACTCCATCTCCTGTAGTATTATAGTCAGACATTATTATATGTCCTGATTGCTCCCCACCAAGATTTAATCCCTGTTCTTTCATCTTAGCTATTACATATCTATCTCCTACATTAGCTCGCACTAAAGTAATACCCTTATTTTCCAGATATTTTTCAAACCCCATATTACTCATGACAGTAGTAACTACTTTATTATTATTTAACTCATCTTTTTCTTTTAAATTTAAAGCTAATATAGATATAATCTTATCTCCATCTATTATATTCCCAAATTTATCCACTGCCATCAACCTGTCGGCATCCCCATCATAGGCTAACCCTAGATCTGCACTATATCCTATCACAACTTTAGCTAATATTTCTGGATGAGTAGATCCACATTTTACATTTATATTTGTCCCAGTAGGCAGATCATTTATAGAAACTATCTCTGCTCCTAGCCTAGAGAATACTGATCTAGCCAACTTAAACGCTGCCCCATTAGCCGAATCCAAGATTATCTTCATTCCTGAAAAATCTCCCTTTACAGTAGACAATAGATAATCTCTGTATAAGAAATAATCGTCATCTTCCATAAGAATTTTACCAACTTTGTCTCCTACCACACATTCTTTTGAGATCTCCTCATAGTCATCCATCAAAACTTCTAATTCTAACTCTATCTCATCTGGCAACTTCGTACCATTACTTCTAAAGATCTTTATCCCATTATCCTTTGCCGGATTATGAGAAGCTGAAATCATTATTCCTGCATCAGCTGATTTTACTTGAGTAAGATATGCTACACCTGGAGTTGGTAACACTCCTACATAGGTAATATGAACACCCATTGAAGATATCCCTGCCATCAGAGCTGATCTTAACATATATCCAGATATTCTAGTATCACTTCCGATAACTACATCTATCTTTTTTTTATCTGGATTTTTTTTCTTTAAATAATAAGCTAGGGCATAGCCTAATCTCACGGCTATATCAATCGTTAGCTCCTTATTGGCTTCTCCCCTTATTCCGTCTGTTCCAAAATATTTTCTCTGTTGCATCTTATATCCCCCTGATCGCATAAGTACGGGTAATTCATGAATTACCCCTCCGTAAATTTAATTTTTTCATTCCCAATTTTTACTTACTTCTCTCAATTTTAATCTACTGGCTATAACTCCTACTATTCCTCCTGATACTACTCCTATCCCTAAAAATATCATGATAAATATCAATATAGATCTTCCCATGATATCGGTATTTCTAAATAGAAGGAAGTATACTACTATTAATTGTACTATATTATGAATCAGAGCTGAAAAAATACTTATCGCCACAAGGCTTATATTTTTTTTAAAATTATATAGTAAACACATGGCCCCTGTACTTATTACCCCGGATACCAAACTTATAAAAAAACCAGGAGTAAAAAGGGTCCCTATCATCATCCCTTGAATGAATATCCTTAAAAACAAAACCTCAAAAGCCATTTTTTTGCCAAATTTAATCAAAACTATTATCGTAGCTAAGTTAGCTAACCCCAATTTCATCCATGGAAAGGGTTTTGGAATTATAGTTTCAAATAACGAAAAATAGAGAGCTAGCAGCACAAAGGCTACTAAATAAAGCTCTCTCTTTTCATTTTCGTTTTTTTTATTTCTTTTCACGACTATACTCTTAAGCCAGCTTCCATTCCAAGTAAATGCTCATATTTTTTTATGATCGGGTTGATTTCTTCCTCTATAAATTCCACTGTTTGTTGAGGAGCAAATCCAATAAAGTTTTTAGGATCTAAGATTGTAATTAATTTTTCCTTGTCTATATTGAAATATTCGTCAGCTAAAATTCTTTCAATAAGGTCATTATCTTTCCCCTCTATCTTAACTTGCTTTCCAGCTTCCATTGAATGTTCTCTTATTCTTTCATGCAATTCCTGCCTATTTCCACCATTTTTTACACCTTCCATGATGATATATTCAGTTGCCATAAATGGTAATTCAGACATGATTCTCTTTTCTATCATCTTTGGATACACTACCATTCCATCAAAAATATTTTGTATAATTACCAAGATTGAATCCACTGCTAAAAATGCTTGTGGTACAGATAATCTCTTATTTGCCGAGTCATCCAATGTTCTTTCAAACCATTGAGTAGCTGCTGTCATAGCTGTACTTTGCTGCATTGCTATTACGAATTTAGCCAGTGATGAAACTCTCTCACTTCTCATTGGATTTCTTTTGTATGCCATAGCTGAAGATCCGATTTGTTTCTTTCCAAATGGTTCCTCTATTTCTTTTAAATGTTGTAATAATCTGATATCGTTAGTTAATTTATGAGCCGTTTGAGCTATATTAGACAATAAGTTCAATGTTTCTGAATCTATTTTCCTGTCATAAGTTTGACCAGTCACCATAAATCTTCTATCAAAACCTAATTTTTTAGAAACCATGATATCTAGCTGTTTTACCTTATCATAATCTCCATTGAATAACTCTTCAAAACTAGCCTGAGTTCCAGTTGTTCCCTTTACCCCTCTGAATCTCATATTTTCCATTCTAAATTCTAATTCTTCGAAATCTAACATTAAACTCTGTAACCATAATGTAGTTCTCTTTCCTACTGTAGTAAGCTGTGCAGCTTGGAAATGTGTAAATCCTAGAGTTGGAAGATCTTTATATTCCATTGCGAAATCAGACATATTTTTAAATACATTTATAAATTTCTTCTTTAAGATCTCATATCCGTCTTTTATTTGAATTAAGTCCGTATTGTCTCCTACATAAGCAGACGTCGCTCCCAAATGAATAATTGGTGCAGCCTTTGGAGCTTGTACACCAAATGCATGTACATGAGCCATTACATCATGTCTTACCTCTAATTCTCTCTTAGCTGCAACATCATAATTAATATCATTCACATATTTTTTCATCTCTGCTATCTGTTCATCGGTTATATTTAATCCTAATTCTTTTTCTGATTCTGCCAGGGCAATCCAAAGGCTTCTCCAACTTGAAAATTTCTTATTCGGTGAAAAGTTTTCTAACATCTCTTTAGATCCATATCTCTCTACTAACGGGTTGGAATACACATTCATCATTCTTCTTTTCATCTCCTAAATTTTATTTTTTTACTATATAATTTTCGTTTTAATTTCTCTTACGCCCGACCATAGGAACAAGTCCATCTAAGGGATGATAAGCCTAAAAAAAAGGTTTATCCTCCACATTTTATGGCAGTTATTAAACTTTTTATATCTTCCTTTTTTTTTCCTAAATGGCTCATTATTTTTTCTACATCTTCTGCTGATCTTATAGTCCAAGTTAAAGTCAGTGTATCTCCCTCTAAATTTTTAGGGACTTCCACTGTTAATCCCTTATTTTTTATTGAGTTTGTCAACCCTTTCACTTTATTCATAGCCTTACTCATAACAGGATTTCTATATTCCCTTAGAATCTTTAAAAATTTCATTGTATCGTGCTTTCTATTATTGTTTAACTCTATTCCCATCTCTTTTACAAACTCTAAAAAATTTATATTCTTTATATTTTTTAATTCCTTAAAAAATTCTCCTACCTCTTTTTCAGTAGAATATGAAAGATGCAGATGTTTTTCTGCAAACTCTATTATGTCTTTGTCTTCTATAAATTTATATTCCATACTTTCACTCCAATCGCTTCTAGTAAACTAAAACTTTTTTTCTGACACAAATTTTAATATCTTTTTTTCTATGTTAATTTTTTTATCTGTGATGTCTGTGGCAAAATTTCAATTTATCATTTATTTTCATTAGTAAATAGATAAACTATGCCGTCTTCACCTGTATCTCCATAATATCCCTTTCGGATATTGATCTTTTCAAACCCTAAGTCTTCATATAGTTTAATAGCTGGGTCATTGGATACTCTAACCTCTAAGATCAAATTTTTATCCAAATCTCCTAGTACAAAACTCAGAAGTTTTTTCCCTAGTCCCTTCCCTCTGTAATTAGGAGAGATAGCTATCTTTATAACTTCGTACACATCTATACTATCAAGTAATATAATATAGCCAGCCATCCTATTTCTATTGAAAATTCCTAAAAATTCGTAGGATGAATTTCCATACATATCAGCCAAAGTTGAGATTCTATAACTATTTTTAAAAGAAATTTGTTCTATATCAAAAAGGGGAATTAAGTCATCCTCTTCTATCTCTCTTATCTCTATCATTCTTTACTCTACTCCTATTTTAACAACCCAATCCTATTTAGTGGCCAGAACCGTACAAAAGCTTTCCCTTCAATCCTATGTTGTGCTACAAATCCCCACATCCTACCATCATAACTTCCATCGGTATTATCTCCTAATGCTAAGAAATAATCCTCGGGTATGGTAGTTTCTACAGTTTTTCCAGCTAATAATTTTTTTAATACCTCACTATCATGAATATAGTCCAGTATCATCCCTGTTTTTTTACCATTTATATAAAAATTTACCTCTGGTAATACCTGACTCAATGCCCCTGGTTTATCCAGTAAATATTTTTGTACTTTAGCTATATCTACATTTTTTTGTTTGAATTCTTCACTATAATTTTCCATAGGTATTATAGTCAATTTATCCCCCTTTTTAGGAACTATCCACTGATTATATCCCAACTCTCCTAAATTAGAGTATCTTCTATCGGCTATCTGCTTACCATCTATTACTAACCTTTCACCATCGATTTCTACAGTTTCTCCTGGTAATCCCATGAGCCTTTTCGTATACAGCACTTTGTTTTCTACAGGCTCTTTGAATACAATTATATCTTCCCTTGAAGGCTCAATAAACTTATAGATCAGCATATTTCCAAACAATCTATCCTTTGGAACAATAGTTGGAATCATAGACCCTGTTGGTACTAAAAAATTTCCCAAATAAAATTTTTGAATTATAAGTACTAAGATTAATGCCGACCCTATGGCTTCTGTGAAGTTAACAGTTTTTCTTATCCCTATTTTTCCATATTTAGATCTTATATTCAACTTTTTTATTATAAATTCTGAAAATCTATCTCTATAAACTCTTATCCGTGCTACCACTTTTTTTTCTTTTAACCATAAGAAAATAAAAAAAGTTGTAAGTATCACATAAAATATCCCATTTATTATCAATTTATTAATTCCCATCCTAACCCCTAATCCTCCTCTAAATTTCTTATAATATTCTCTTATATTACCATATTTATCATTTTTTTTCTATGAATAAAACCCTTTAAAACTAACGTCACTAATCGTATTGATATCAGTACCTGATTATCGTAGATTATTTTTGAATTACCCATCTTTTAATTACCCCTTAATCATATTTTTTATTGAGTGCCTTTAAAATTGCAAAGGTCTCCAAATCCATCTCACCCGTCACCTTATCTGATCTAAAATGAGCTTGAAAAGCTCCTATAACTTTTATAGTTTCACTGTCTTTTTCTCCGCTTATTTTAATCCCATATCCATATTTTTTAAGCTCCATCTGAATATCTGTTTCATTATATTTTTCGTATAAAGTTTTATCATAGAATTTATAAAAATCACCTATATCATACCAGGCTCCTAAACCATATTTTATATAAAGATATTCCCATGGAAACATCGGTCCTGGATCTTGTTTTCTTGTAGGAGCTATATCTGAATGTCCCAATATATTTTTTGGTGATATTTTATATTCTTTCACTAAATCCTGGAGGAGTCTTCCTATTTTTTTTATTTGATAATCCTTATAGGGATAAAATTCTCTGTTAGCTATATTTTTAACTTCATTTTCCGTATCTAAATCTACAACTGTTTTTTTATATCCCTTATTAACTATCTCTATCCCTATAGAACTATCATTTAAATTAGTTCTACCTTCAAATTCACTTATTCCTGCATGCCATGCTCTTTTTTCAAGGGGAACTAATTGATATACAGGATCCCATCTTTTATCAGTTACCAAATAGTGGGCACTTACCTCCCCCTGGGTCAAAGCTCTAATAGACCTCTCTCTCTCTGTTGCAGTATAATGAAGTATTATAAATCTTACCCTTTCATTGTATCCCGTCGCCTTATAAGTCCTATTATCTATCTTATAACAAGAGGTAAA